>DATKFL010000437.1:0-12073 GCA_035511355.1 Dongiaceae bacterium | reverse complement strand
AAGTCGCGGCGCTTCTCGATCTCCCGGCCCGCGATCCGGCGCTCGCCGAGGCGCTGGCGCGGCTCGACGGGCCGGACGGCCGGCTGGTCCTCGCGGGGCTCAACCCGTCGGCGGCGGCGGTCCTCCTTCCGTCGTTCCTGGCGCGGCATCCCGGCCGCAAGATCGTCCTGCTCGTCCCCGGCGAGCGCGAGGCGGAGTCGTTCCGCTCCGACCTGGCCTTCACGACCGCGCTCCTGCGCGGACCGCGGGTGCGGGTCGCGGTCTTCCCGTCGCTCGAGGCCGACCCGTACCAGGAGATGGCGCCGCACCTCCTCGCGATGAGCGATCGGGTGACGGCGTTGCGCGCCCTGCGCGAGCCGGGGGAGGCGATCGTCGTGGTGCCGGCGCGGGCGCTGATCTACGCGCTGGCGGCGCCGGCGGACTTCGACCTCGCGACTTTCGACCTGCGCGCCCGGATGAACCTGCGACCGGACGATCTCTCCGGCGCGCTGCTCGCGGCCGGCTACCAGCGGGTCGACCTGGTCGGCGAAGTCGGCGAGTTCTCGCGGCGCGGCGGCATCATGGATCTCTTCCCGCCCGACGCGGCGCTGCCGTTGCGGGTCGAGTTCTACGGCGAGGAGGTCGAGTCGCTCCGCCGCTTCGATCCCGGCACCCAGCGCTCGGGCGAGGCGCTCGAGGCGGCGCGGGTCCCGCCGCTGCGCGAATACCCCTGGGACGCGGCGGCGATCGAGCGGCTGCGCGCCGCTTTCGTGGCGCGCCAGGCGGAGCGCGCCGCGCCGCGCGCGACCCTGCGGGCCTCGGAGCTGGCCGAGAAGATCGAAGCCCTGGCGTCGGGGCGCACCTTCCCGGGGTTCGAAGCCTGCGTGCGCCTGGTCGACGCGCATCCGTCGATCCTGTTCGACTACGCGCCGCAGGCGCTGGTCGCGGCGTGGGAGGAGAGCCGGGTGCAGTCGGAGCTCGAATCGGTCTACGTCGAGATGCACGCCGGGCTCGACTTCACCGAGTCGTTCAACCTGCCGCCGCCGGAGGATCTCCTGGTCGAGCGCGGCGCCCTGCAGACCGCGGCGCGCCGCGCCCGACTGCGGCTCTCGGAGCTGGCGCTCGACGAGGAGTCGGCGCCGGTGCGGGTCGCCTGCGCGCCGGTGCGCTCGTATCACGCGCGGCTCCAGGACCTCGCGAAGGACCTCGACCAGACGGCCCCCTCCACGACGACCGTCTGCCTGATGGACACCCTCGGGCGGATCGAACGGCTGGCGGAGGTGCTGACCCAGTATGGCCGGCCGCCGCTGGTCGCCGGGGCGCCGGAGGCGGCGCTGCCGGCCGCGAAGCCGCGCGCCGCGGCATCGCCCGCGCCCGCGCCTGCGGGCGCCGCGCCGCGCGCCGCCGCGCCGTCGCGCCTCGTGGTCGCCCCCGGGCGCCTGTCGCAGGGATTCGTGCTGTCGGGGCTCGGGCTTCAGGTGTTCACCGAGAAGGAAGTGTTCGGCGAGCATGCCGAGCGCGAGACCCGGCGCCGGAAGGTCGCGGCCTTCAGCCCCAACTTCCGCGACCTCAAGGTCGGCGACCTCGTGGTGCATGTCGAGCACGGGGTCGGGAAGTACGGCGGCATCATGCGGGTCGGCGAGGGGGCGTCGCAGCGCGACTTCATGCTGCTGTTCTACGAAGGCCAGGACAAGCTGTACGTCCCGGTCGACCGGCTCGATCTCGTGCAGCGCTACTCCGGCGTGCCGGGGCAGAAGGGGCGCCTCGACCGGCTCGGCGGGCTCGGCTGGGAGCGGACCAAGAAGCGGGTCCGCCGCGCCATGGAGGACATGGCGAAGGAACTGCTCGAGCTGTACGCCGCGCGCGCCGCCGCGAAGGGGCACGCCTTCGCCGAGGACACCCCCTGGCAGAAGGAGTTCGAGGACGCCTTCCCGTGGCCCCTCACCCCCGACCAGGAGCGCGCCGTCCGCGACGTCAAGGCCGACATGGAGCGCGACACGCCGATGGACCGCCTGATCTGCGGCGACGTCGGATTCGGCAAGACCGAGGTCGCGATGCGCGCCGCCTTCAAGGCGGTCATGGAAGGGAAGCAGGTCGCCGTCCTCTGCCCGACCACCATCCTGGCGTTCCAGCACCAGACCACCTTCCGCGAGCGCTTCGCGTCGTGGCCGACCGGCATCGAGATGGTGTCGCGCTTCCGGACCGCGAAGGACGCGACCGCGGTCCTCGACGCCACCGCGGCGGGCAAGGTCGACATCCTGATCGGCACGCATCGGCTGCTGTCGAAGGACGTGCGCTTCAAGAACCTCGGGCTCCTGATCGTGGACGAGGAGCAGCGCTTCGGGGTGAAGCACAAGGAGTCGATCAAGGCGATCAAGAAAAACGTCGACGTGTTGACCCTGACCGCCACCCCGATCCCGCGGACCCTGCAGATGTCGCTCGCCGGCATCCGCGACATGTCGGTCATCGAGACGCCGCCCGAGAACCGCCTGGCGATCCAGACCGCCATCGTGCCGTTCCGCGAGGGGACGATCGCCACCGCCATCCGCCACGAGCTGCAGCGCGGCGGGCAGATCTACTTCGTCCACAACCGGGTCGAGTCGATCGGATCGATGGCGAACTTCCTGCACAAGATCGTGCCGGAGGCGCGGGTCGCGATCGGCCACGGACAGATGAGCGAGGGGATGCTCGAGCGCACGATGATGTCGTTCCTGAGCGGCGAAGCCGACATCCTGCTGGCGACCACGATCATCGAGAACGGCCTCGACATCCCGCGGGTGAACACGCTCATCGTCAACCGCGCCGATCGGTTCGGGCTGGCGCAGCTGTACCAGCTGCGCGGCCGGGTCGGGCGGTCGGACCGGCGCGCCTACGCCTACCTGATGGTGCCCGGCCGCAAGGCGCTCACCGACGTGGCGCGCCGGCGCCTGAAGGCGTTGCAGGAATTCACCGAGCTGGGGTCGGGCTTCCGGATCGCGGCGATGGACCTCGAGATCCGCGGCGCCGGCAACATGCTCGGCGGCGAGCAGAGCGGTCACATCGCCGCGGTCGGCTTCGACATGTACTGCAACCTCCTCGAGGCGGCGGTGCGCGAGCTCAAGGGGGAGGCGCCGGCCCCCGAGACCAAGGTGCAGATCAACCTCGGCGTCGACATCCGCCTGCCGGAGGAGTACATCGCCGACTTCGGCGACCGCCTGGTGCTCTACAAGGAGATCGCCAGCGCCGCGGACGCGGCGGCGCTCGACCGGATCCAGGAGCGGGCGCGCGACGTCTACGGCGAGCCGCCGCCGCAGGCGGAGCGGCTGCTGGCCCTGGCGCGCCTGCGGATCGAGGCCGACGCGGTGCGGGTGCGGTCGATCGACCTCAACCGCGGCGGCGTCCAGATCACCTTCTCCTCCGAGGCGCCGCCCGACCCCGAGAGCATCGTGCGCCTGGTGAACGGCCGGAGGGACGTGCGCCTGCAGCCGCCGGCGCTCCTGCGGCTCGACCTGCCGGCCGGCGCGGCCGACGCCAGCCGGATCGAAGCGGTGCGTGAACTGCTGCGGGCCCTGACGGTTGCGGGCCCCCGGACCGTGTGATAGCGTCCGGCCCTCTCCGCGGGAGATCGATGCGTCGACCCATGCGCGTTCCTCTTGCCGTCGCGGCCGGGCTGCTGTTCGCCGCCGCGTGCGGACGGGGGAAAGGTCCGGACGCCGGCGCCGGTTCGCCCGCCGCCGGCTCCGCCATCGCGACGCCCGACTCCCCGGCCGGGCAGGGCCCCGGCGCCCTGGGAGACGAGAAGGACCCGGGCGCCGTCGCCAGCATCGCCGGCCGGGCGATCCCGTACAAGGTCTTCGAGCGCTACCTCAACGACAACGCCGGCGAGGAGACCGACACCGGCGACCCGACCGACGAGATCAAGAGCCGCCTGCTCGACCAGTTCATCGAGGAGCAGCTGATCCTCGGCGAGGCCGACCGGCTGCATGTCGCGGTCTCCGACGCCGAGGTGGACGCCTACCTCAAGGAGCTCGGCATGAGCGCGGGCGATCTCGACGTCGGCGCCCCCGACGGCAAGGAGGCCTTCCGCGCCCGGATCCACGACACGCTCGTGGTGCAGAAGGTGAAGGAGGCCGCGGTCCTGAACACCATCCACGTCGGGGCCGCCGAGGTCCAGGACGAGCTGATGAAGAGCCCCGAGGCGACCGCCGCCGTGCCGCGATTTGTCCTGCGGCAGTTCCTGCTCGAAGATAGGAACGCCGCCGAGACCGCGCGCCGGGCACTGCTCCTCGAGCCGGGACGGTTCGAAGCGATGGCGAAGGAGAAATCGATGTCCCCCGACCACGGACAACCGCGCGCGTATGCCGGCGAGGAGCTGCCGGCCGAGGTGCGCGCCGCGGTCGAGCCGCTCGCCCCCGGCGGCATCAGCGCCATCGTGCCGCAGTCGGGCGGCTTCGGGTTGTTCCAGCTGGTCCGCAAGGAGGAGGCGCGGCCCGACCTCGCCGACGTCAAGAAGCGCATCGAATCGGAGCTGTTCCGCGCCAAGGCCGACCAGGTGATGGACCGCTGGCTGGCCGAGCTCAAGGGAAAAACCGCCATTCATGTCAACCGCGCCATCCTGCCCTTCAAGTACGTCGGCGAAGCCAAGAACTAGGCGCCCGAAGGCGACCGCGGCCGCGCCGGTCGCCGTGGCCGCGCGCCTCGCCGCCGCTCTCGTCGCCGCCGCGGCTCTCGCCCTCGGCCTGCCCGCCCGGCCCCTGCACGCCGCGGTGGTCGAGGAGATCGTCGCCAAGGTGAACAACCGGGTCATCACCGAGTCCGAGTACATCGAGCGGCAGAAGGCGCTGGTGGCGCAGATCGCCCAGGAGCATCCGGGCGCCGCCATGGACGATGAGCTCCGGCAGGCGCAGGACACCCTCCTCGCCAACGTCATCACCGAGGCGCTCCTCCTCGAGCGCGCCACCAACGTCTTCGACATGGATCGGATCCGCGGGCAGCTGGTCGACGACTTCCGCAAGCAGCAGAACATCCCGAGCGACACCGACCTCGAGCAGGCGCTCAAGGATCAGGGGATGACCCGCAGGGAGCTGGAGGACCAGCTGATCCGCCTCGCGGTGCCGAACGAGATCATCAACTACGACGTGAAGCGGAAGATCAGCGTCAGCGAGACCGAGATCAAGAACTGGTACGACGCCCACCGGCCGCGCTACGAGACCGCCGAGACCGTCACGCTGCGCGAGATCGTGCTGCTGTACACGCCGGAGACCCGCGACGAGACGCTCGAGCGGGCGAAGGCGGTCGCCGCCGAGGCGCGCGGCGGCGGCGATTTCAAGGACCTGGTCGCGAAGCACTCCGAAGCCGGCACCCGCGAGACCGAAGGGGTGCTCGGCCCGGTCGCGGTGAAGGACCTCCAGTCGGACCTCGCCGCCGCCGCGCACGGGCTCGCCCAGGGGGCGGTGAGCGACCCGGTCGACACCGGCCGATCGTTCCACGTCCTGCGGCTCGAGTCGCGCGTCGCCGCCGGCATCCGCACCCTCGACGAGGTGCACGACGAGGTGCGCAACGCCGTGCGCGACGAGAAGTTCCGCCCGCGCTTCGACAACTACCTCAAGCGACTCTGGAAGGAGAACCACATCGAGGTGTCGCCCAAGTACCAGGCGCAACTCGTCGTCACGCCGCTCACCCCGAAGCCGGCCGCAGGCTCGTAACGGGTGGTGCGACCCGGGAGGTTGTGGTATGTTCACGGCACCGAAGACGCAGCCGCCCGAGGGGCACCGAGGTCCCGCGGTCTCCCCCACCTGACGTCATCCGAGGACAGGACATGCGCCGTTACGAACCCGGCAATCAGGCTCCACCCCAGGGCAATTCCACGAGCGAACGTAGCGGGAGCGCCGACCCGATGCACCGCAAGCTGATCCGCCCCAACCTGTCGGAATTGAAAGATCGGCTGACCCGCACCGGCGCCGTCCCGCGGCGCAAGCAGGTCCCCCCCGAGCAGACCAACGCCGAGGCGTTTTATTACCTCAAGCAGATGAATTCGCGCACGCCGATGGTGGTCGTGCTCAAGGACGGCGAAGAGCTGCGCGGCATCATCGAGTGGTACGACCGCGTCTGCATCAAGGTGAACCGGACCGGGGCGCCCAATCTCATGGTGATGAAGGACTGCATCAAGTACATGTACAAAGAGGAAGAGCTGCGGGACGACCGCGACCCGGCTCCCGACGGCATCTGACCCCGGCGTCACCCGCGCCATGAAACCCGTCATCGCTCTCTCCACCGGCGACCCCTTCGGCATCGGGCCCGAAATCTGCCTGAAGGCCGCCGTCCGACCCGAGGTGCTCGACGTCTGCCGGCCGCTCCTCGTCGGCGACCGCGCGCACCTGATCACCGAGGCGCGGCTCATCGCCACCGCCGGCGCCTCGCACGCCGCGAGCCACGCGAGCCCCCCCGCGCACCCCGCGGTCGGGGCGATGGCCGCGCCGGCGCTCAACCTGCCCGACCCCGCCGTCTGGCCCGAAGTCTCGATTTCCGGCTTCGCCGAGATGGGCTCGAAGCAGGGCGCCGATTTCCTGGTCAGCAACTGGCACGACGGCCCCGCGATCCTCGACATGGGGGCGATCGACGAGGCGCCGCGCCCGCGCGGCCTCTCGGCCGCCGGCGGCCGCGCCGCGGTCAAGTACGTGAAGCAGTCGGTCGGCCTCGCGCGCGCCGGCTCCGCCGCCGCCATCGTGACCGCGCCGATCAGCAAGAAGGCGATCCATCTCGCCGGTCACAACTGGCCCGGGCACACGGAGCTCCTCGCCGATCTCGCCGGCGCCGAGATGGAGTACGTGGCCATGCTGTTCGTCGCCCCCGGCATGAAGGTGGCGCTCCTGACCACGCACTCCTCGCTGCGCGAAGCGATCGACCGGCTCGATCGCGAGGCGATCGTGCGCCGCCTGGCGCTTTTGCATGAGGAGCACCGCCGCTGGTTCGGCTCCGACCCGCGCATCGGCGTCTGCGCGCTGAACCCGCATGCCGGCGAGGAAGGGCTGTTCGGGCGCGAAGAGACCGAGATCATCGCCCCCGCCACCGAGGCGGCGCGCGCCGCCGGCCTCGACGCCCGCGGCCCGTTCGCCGCCGACACCCTGTTCACCCGCGCCGCGCACGGCGAGTTCGACGTCGTGCTGGCGCTGTTTCACGATCAGGGGACGATCGCCGTGAAGACCCACGCGTTCGGCAAGGCGGTCAACATGACCCTCGGCCTGCCGTTCCTGCGCACCAGCGTCGACCACGGCACCGCGTTCGACATCGCCGGCACCGGCAGCGCCGATCCGTCCAGCCTCAGCGAGGCGATCCTGCTCGCCGCCCGCCTCGCCCCGCGGGTGCATTTGTAGAGGCGTCGCGCCGCCGACCGGGCGCGCCGCCGCCGCGCGGCCCCCGGGTTGCCCCTAGCGGCCGTACGCGTCGCGCACGATCTTCAGCATCGCCGGATGCACGTCGGGCGACGCCGCCACGATGTCGCCGCTCTCGACGTACCCCGCGCGCCCGACGAAGTCGGTCGCCACCCCGCCCGCTTCGTTGACCAGGAGACTCCCCGCCGCGACATCCCAGGAGGAGAGCCCCATCTCCCAGAAGCCGTCGTAGCGGCCGCAGGCCACGTACGCCAGGTCGAGCGCCGCCGACCCATCGCGCCGGATGCCGGACGACTGTCCGATGAAGGCGCGGAACGACGCCAGATACTGGTCCAGCCGGTCTACCGACCGGAACGGGATGCCGGTCACCACCAGCGCCTGCGCCAGCCGCCCCGGCCGCGCCACCCGGATCGGCGCGCCGTTCAGGAAGGCCCCCTGCCCGCGCGCCGCCGTGAACAACTCCTCGCGCACCGGGTCGAACACCACCCCGACCCGCATCCCCTGGGCGTCCGCCAGGGCGATCGACACCGCGAACATCGGAAAGCCGTGGATGAAGTTGGTCGTGCCGTCGAGCGGGTCGACGTACCACCGATACCCCGGCGACCCCGCGCCCGGCGACGACTCCTCGGCGATGATCGCGTGCTCCGGGAACCGCTCGCGCAGCAGCCGCACCACCGCGTCTTCCGCGGTGCGATCGGCGACCGTCACGTAGTCGCTCGGCCCCTTCTCGCGCACCGTCATCGACGCGCGCCGGCCGAAGAAGTCGAGCAGCACCCGCCCTCCCGCGCGCGCCGCCGCGATCGCCGACGCCAGGTGGAAGTCGATGCTGTTGCCAGACCCCGAGACCGCCCGCACGCGCGGACCCGGCTCCGTCCGGCGCCGCGCCGCCGCCCGGCGCTTCTCGACCGCGCGCCGCCGCGCCGCGGTGAGCGCGATCACCCGACCCCCGCCCCGTCGCCGCGGCTTCATGCCCGACCCCCCGATCGCGGATGGGCTTTCTCGTACACCTCGAGCAGCCGCTTCATCGAGACCTTGGTGTACTTCTGCGTCGTCGAGAGCGACGCGTGGCCGAGAAGCTCCTGGATCGATCGCAGGTCGGCGCCGGCGTTCAGGAGGTGGGTCGCGAACGAGTGCCGGAGCACATGCGGCGAGACTTTGCCTTGGAGCGCCGCGCGCTGCAGCCGCGCGTCGAGGATGCGCCGCACGCTCCGGTCGGTGAGCCGCCCGCCCCTCTGGTTCAGGAAGAGCGCGTCCCGATCCGCCGTCGGGACCGGCCGCGGCGACTCCGTCGCGTCGCGGACGCCGAGCCACAGCCGCAGCGCCGTCACCGCCTTCCGCCCGATCGGCACCAGACGCTCTTTTCTCCCTTTTCCGAGGACGCGCAGCATCCCCTCGCCCTCGCGCGTCAGCTCGAGGTCGCCGAGGTCGGCCCCCACCAGCTCGCCCACCCGGCACCCGGTCGCGTAGAGCAGTTCGAGGATCGCGCGGTCGCGCGCGTCCGCCGGCTCACCGCCGAACGCCGTGTCGAGAAGGTCGCGGACTTCCTCCTCGGACATCGGCCGCGGCAGGCGTTTGTCCTGCTTCGGCGTCGCCACCAGCGCCGCCGGATTTCCGGTCATCGCCCCCGCGCGCGTCAGCTCGCGATAGAAGGAGCGCACCGCCGCGAGCTTGCGCGCCACCGTCGCTTTGCTCACACCCCGCGCGTGCAGAAACGCCAGGTAGGCGCGCACCATCAGGTGGTCAACCGCGGTCAGCGCCGGCGCCCGCCGCGCGCCCTCGACATACGTCCCGCCCCGCTCGAACTGTCGGAGCCCCGTCTTGAGAAAGGATTCGAACTCGCGCAGATCGGTGCGATAGCAACGCACCGTCATCGGCGACGCGCGCTGCCCCAGTTCGAGCTGCTGCAGGAAGGAGTCGATGCGATCCATGTGGCGGGCGCATTCTATCCCGGCGGCCGAGCGCACGGGCGATCGCAGCACGCTCGCGCGAGGCGCGCTGGACCCCCGGAGGCGCTGGATAACAGGAACCGCTGGACGGCAGGACGCGCTGGACAGCAGGCGGGGAGCCGGCCTAGAGTTTGGAGCGCCCCCCCTAAAACTCATCCGACCGGAATCCTTCGTCCGCCCCGTGGGAGAGACCGATGAACGCCACGAGCGCCGAGCCCACCCGGCCGCCGCGCCTCCTCGACCGCGTGCGCGCCGAGATCGAACTGCGCCACTACAGCCGCCGCACCGAGGAGGCCTACGTCGGCTGGATCCGTCGATTCATTCTGTTTCACCGCAAGCGCCATCCCGACACGATGGGCGAGCCTGAAATCGTTACGTTTCTGTCATCGCTCGCCCACCAGCGCAAGGTCAGCAGCAACACCCAGAGCCAGGCGCTGAGCGCCATCATCTTTTTATACCGTCGCGTCCTGCGCCGGGAGGTCGGCTGGCTCCGCGACATCGCGCGCGCCAAGCCGCCGCAGCGGCTGCCCGTCGTCCTGACCCGGCCCGAAGTGCGCGACGTGCTCACGCTTCTCGACGGTCCCGTCTGGATCGCGACCGCACTGTTGTACGGATCCGGCTTGCGGCTCCTCGAGGTGCTGCGCCTGCGCGTCAAGGACGTGGACTTCGGCGCCCACCAGATCACCGTGCGCAGCGGCAAGGGCCGGAAAGATCGGATCACGATGCTCCCCGCCGCCGTCGAGGCGCCGCTCGTCCGGCACCTCGAAGGCGTGCGCCTCCAACACGAACAGGATCGCGGACGCGGTGCCGGGTGGGTCGAGATGCCGCAGGCGCTCGCCCGCAAGTATCCGAACGCCGGGCGCGAATGGGGCTGGCAGTGGGTCTTTCCTGCGACCCGCACTTACGTGGAGGCGTTCTCCGGGCAGCGTCGCCGGCATCACCTGCATGAGTCGGTGCTCCAGCGCGCCGTCCACTCCGCCGTCCGCAAGGCCGGCGTCGCCAAGCACGCCTCCTGCCACACTTTCCGGCACTCGTTCGCGACCCACCTCCTCGAGGACGGCTACGACATCCGCACCGTCCAGGAATTGCTCGGCCACCGGGACGTGGGAACGACGATGATCTACACGCACGTCCTGAACCGCGGCGGCCGGGGAGTCCTGAGTCCGGCGGACCGGGTCCTGGGGGTGCTCGGCCCGCCGGCCGGAGCCCCGCCCTCCGCACCGCCCCGGTCCGCGGCGAAGCCCCCGCTGAATCCCCCCCGCCCGAAATAGACTGACCGGGATTCGCAGTCTATTTATGTCCGCCAAACGGGGGAATTCGGTGCTAACCTCAGGCAAAGACGAGTCTTCGTCCGACTCATGAATCGACACGAGCCCGCGGAACACTGGTCAGTACTAACCGATATCGTAGTTCTGTCTAATTGGCGTTGTGCAGACTAGAGAATGAATAACGTCACGACATGCCGGTGCTCCACTCGGCGGCCGATCCTGGCACTGTCGCTGCTCGTCATGGCCATCAGCACTCCGTCGGCCGACGCCGCACTCGCGAGGTCAACGGTTACGAGCCTTATCTTGGCGAGCGATACGATCCTGCGAGGTAGGGTTGTACGGGCAGAAGTCACAGCCGATGCTACCGGGGTCGCAAGCGTCGAGTGGTTGCAGGTCTATGCTGGGTGGGTACCTCAGCGCATATTCACAGTCCCATGGTCTGGTGACCCAGAGGAGCAGCGTCTTACCAAGGTGGGCCGAGAGTACGTACTCTTTCTCAGGCGCACTGATCGCGACGAGGTCCGGGCCGCGCAGATCGGACGAAGCTACTGGCCGCTGATCGGCGCCGGCAAGTATTCTCACGGCCCTTTGGTCACACCGGTCGTGGGATTACTCGACATCCTGGAGGCAGATATTCCCGGACTGCTCGGGACAGAACAAATCCGCGTGGACGGGCTGCCGCTTGGCAAGGATCACGCCTCGCTGCCCGTCATGTATCTGCACGTGCTAGTACCGGCAGTAAAGAGCATCTGGCATGAGCGACAAGCCACGAAGCTGCACAACTAGCGCATGCAGCGGACGGTATCGCGTGTCACGTCGCTTGCTGAAAGGCGCAAGCGCCGAGCCACGCGATCCCGCCGCTGATGCGCAGCGTTATGGCCACTACCGGATCGGGGAAAAGAATTGCTTGGGGTGGGCCATGGCGTCGCGGTCACGGTGTAACGACCAGGCTCTTCACGGCGGCGTCTCGGGGGTGATCTCGGTGCGCGACGCGACGGCCTCGCTGACACACGTGCCCGAAGACTCGCGAAGGTGGCAGTCAGCACCATCGCGGCAGACCGGGGTTGGTCAGCAGGTTACCGTTGCGACGACGTCCGTGGGCCATGCAGGTTGCGAAGCCTCCGGCGGGCTCACGACGGCGGCGCCTCATGGGGTGTCCGCGGTGAGCAAAGCGTCGTCCGAGCTGACACACGTGCAGTTGGGCTGGCCAGGTTGCAGTCAGGGCCGTCGAGGTGGTCCGATATTGGTCAGCAGGTGGCTGCAGCGCAGTGCGGCAAAGCGAAGCACTGCGCGACGGGCCATAACAGCTGCGTTCAGCGGACAGTCAACGCGCCTACGATCCGAGCATCGTGCTCGATCCCGGTGTTGCGCGTCGCCTGCCGCTGACGCAGAGCGTTATGCACACTAGAGGAAACCGAGGACTGTGGGCTAAGGGCAGGGTGGGTGAAAGCGTGCGACTCAGGCGAAGCGGCGACGAGCGATCCTCCATGGCACGGGTCCGCAGCCATCA
>DATKFL010000436.1:0-2647 GCA_035511355.1 Dongiaceae bacterium | reverse complement strand
AGTTTCTGTCCGCACTGTGAGGCAACGCAGGACCCAGCATGAAGTCCATCGCAGAGTGGGTCGCCATTCTCTGACCTCTGTTCTGTCTCGTCGGCATCCTCGTCGGCTCGTTGGGACTGGCTCGGAACACCTATCGGCGGTGATGATCAGACAGACTCAGTCAGAGAGGCAGGAAACGATCGGCACCACGTCGGCACGCGTGTCCCAGCGCACTTGGCGGGAGTAGGACCAATCCCCCTGTGAATAGAGCAGATGCGACTCATCTAGGATCGGCACCGGCCGATCTCCGAAGCCCTTGCAGCGAAACCACTTATGCGAAGCGGGTCAGTTCAGGGTCTAGTGGCCTCCGGGCCGTGCAGGTTCAAGTCCTGTCTTCGGCACCAAACCTTCCCCCGATCCGAACCGTCCAGTCACCCGGCACCCCCGTGCCGGGCGGCCCTCCTTGACCTTCGCCGCCGGGACACTACCTTTTTATAGGTCTGCGCTGGGATAATCGGCGCCGGGGGGACCGGCTTCCGACGCCCAGGGGCGTTCGAGGGCGGCCAGCGGGGGATCCATGCGCGAGGTGTTGCGGCGGGGGCGGTCAGGCTTTTGCCTCCTCCTGCTGCTCATGGTTCCGGCGGGGGCGGCCCACGCCGCCTTCTGTCGCACGGTCGCGGCGTGCGCCGACGCGCTTCCTTCCGGGGGCTGCGCGCTCGAAAACCCGGCGTCCTGGTCCTGCGGGCGGGTGCCGCGCCTGGGCGACACCTGGGTGATCAACAGCGGCCACACGGCGCGCGTGTCGGGCGGCGACCCGTTCATCGGCAGCGCCGGAACCATCAACGGGACGCTCGAGTTCTCCGCCGATCCGGACGACCGTTCCCCCTCCGGGTTCTCCGACCTGAACGTGCGCTGCGAGGCGGGCACCACCCTGTATATCTCGCCGGGCGGCACGCTCCGGTTGCGCAAGGGGGATCGACTTCGCTTCGATTCTTCGAACCTCGCGACCTGCGTGCTCTCGGTCCAGGACGGCGGCCGGCTCGACATCCAGGGCTCCGTCTGGCAGACCGCGATCGCCGCCGGCGGGGTGGAAGCCTCGATCGACCCGCTGCTCTGCGGCCCGACCTCGAGCGGCCGGACCTACCGCCTGACGCTCGACAGCCTGCCGGCCGGCGCGACCGACGCGTCGCTCGAGGGGCGGCGAATCGTCTTCCAGTCGGGACGGGCGGTGACCCGGCAGTACGAGATCGTCGCCGCCAGCGTCGCGGCCTCGAGCGTGAGCGTCTGCGTCGACCTCGACGACGCCTGGAGCTTCGGTCAGAGGCTCACGCCGCACGCCACGCTCGGAGCCCGCGACCGGCCGCCGGTCCGGCATCCGATGCCGTCGGCGGGGCCTTCCGAGGCCTGCCTCGAGACCCCGGGCCAGCCGGCGGCCTACGGCTGCTGCACCGGCCTCGGGACCGGCGATTGCCTCGAGGCGCTGCCGGAGCCGGGCGACGCCGTGGCGGTCGTCGAGGATGCCTGGGTCGAGGAGCGATCCGGTTTCCGCGGGGTCACGCTCATGGGTCCGTTCACCGGCAACGACCCGCTCCCGACCCTCCGCGCGATGAACTTCGGCCAGCGGCCGGGCGCGTTCAAGTCGCCCTACAGCGCGGTGGCCTTCACCGGGAAACGGGCCGGCCAGGCGATGCCGCCGTTCGAGTACAACAACATCCACGACCAGAGCGGCTTCGCCCCGGTCCTCTACCACGGGGTGCAGAACGCGGTGTTCCGCTGGAACGCGGTCCACGACGACGGCCCGCGGGCCACGCCGACCCAGGCGGGGATCTACGTCGTGCAGTCGGAGCCCGATCGCGGCGCGTGCGGCTGCGGCGCCGACGACATCGTGATCGCCGACAACGTCCTGTACCGCACGGTCGGCAATGCGATCACCGCCGGCGCCTTCGGGGGAGCGACGCGCAACCACCGCATGACGGTGACCCGCAACCTGGTCTATCAGGGGTGTACGGTCGGCAGCGGCGAGTGCAACGGCATCGAGATGGACGTCTGCGACGACTGCAGCGTGATCGGGAACGTCGTCTACGACGTCGGCGTCAACGTCAACGGCGGTTCGATCGGCATGGGGATCAACATCGACGACGTCAACCAGCGCAACGTCGTTCTGGACAACTGGCTGGTCAATCTCGGCTCCGACGGCATCCGTTCGAGCGCCGACACCACCGCCACCCACAACTACGTGAGCCACACCTGGCGCGAGAGCGCCTCCTATGGCCGCTACTACGGCAACCTGTTCCGCGACGCGTGGCTCGGAGCGGCCGACGGCTGGGGCATGGTTCACGGGCCGGGCGCCGCGGAAGGCAACGTGCTCCTCGGCCTCGAGGACGACCTGGTCGACCGCCTGCCCTGCGCCGGCGGCGCGGCCTGCGCGCGTTACGGGTTCTATCTCCCGGGCTCGATCCCCGGGACCGATCCGATCGTGCTCGAGGACAACCTGGTGATCGGCCTCGCTTCGATCTACACCGGCGCGGCGGTCTACCTGCCGCAGGGCGACCCGCCGGCGCGCGACGTCACGGTGCGTCACCTGACCTTCGACAACCGCGGGCGGCACCAGCCGTCGTGCAAGCGGGCGGTGCGCGACGCGGTCGACGTCTACGCGACGCCCTCCCCC
>DATKFL010000435.1:0-7232 GCA_035511355.1 Dongiaceae bacterium | reverse complement strand
GTCGGTGAGACCCTGCACCGCCACGAGCGAGGCGACGCCGAGGATCACGCCCAGGGTCTGCAGGACGGTGCGGCCGCGGTTCACCCGCACCTCGACCAGGGCGTCGGCGATCGACTCGCGGAGGGTCATGCCGGGTTCGCTTCGAGGATCGGGGTCCCGCCCCTCGGGGAAGTGACCCGCGGCCCCTCCGGCGCGGGCGCCGGCACGGGGAGGGTCTCCGGCGCGAGCGCCTCGGCCACGTCGGCGATCGCGCCGTCGACGATGCGGATGATGCGGCGGGCGTGCCCCGCGACGCTCATGTCGTGGGTGACCAGGATGACGGTGTGCCCCTGCACCACCAGATCGTCGAACAGCGCCAGGATGTCACGCCCGGTCTGGGTGTCGAGGTTTCCGGTCGGCTCGTCGGCGAGGAGAATCGACGGGCCGTTCACGAGCGCCCGGGCGATCGCCACCCGCTGTCGCTGGCCGCCGCTCAACTGCGACGGCAGGTGGGCGGCGCGCTCCTCGAGACCGACGCGCCCGAGCGCCTCGCGCGCCCGCTCCTGCCGCTCCGCCCGGGCGACCCCGGCGTACATCATCGGCAGCTCGACGTTCCGGAGGATCGAAGCGCGCGGCAGCAGGTTGTAGGCCTGGAAGACGAAGCCGATGCGGCGGTTCCGCACCTGGGCCAGCTCGCGCGACGACAGGCGCGACACCGGCGTCCCGGCCAGCTCGTACTCGCCCTCCGACGGGGTGTCGAGGCAGCCGATGATGTGCATCAGGGTCGACTTCCCGGAGCCCGAGGGTCCGATGATCGCGAGCGACTCGCCGGCGTCGACGTCGAGGTCGATGCCGCGCAGCGCGTGCACGGCGTGCGCGCCGGCGTCGTACACCTTGGTCACGCCGCGCAGCCGGATGACCGGCGTGCCGGGGGGCGGGGGAGCGACGGCGGTGAAGGCGGCCTTCTTCGCGGCCATGGCGGCGCTCCTACGACTCGTCGTCGACCTGGCGCGGCCGGGTCGGATTCTCGAGCGCCACCTCGAGGCCGTCCTTCAACCCGTCGAGGATCTGCGCCCGCTCGAGGCTGACCAGCCCGACCTTGACCTGGCGCTCCTCGAAGAAGCGGCCCCAGACGTCGGAGACGTCGTACTTCTCCGACTTGGTCTTCTTCGGGGCCTTCTCGCCCGACTTCGGCTCGTCGAAGGTCGGCTTGAGGACGTAGACCACCTCGCGCCCGTCCTTCTTGAAGATCGCCTCGACCGGCACCGACAGCGCCTGGTCGGCGCGCTCGCCCCGGATCTCGATGTTGGCCGTCATCCCGGCGCGGAAGTCGGAGACCTGCGCCGGCATGGTCACCTCGGTGTCGAAGACCTTGATCTTCTCCTTGAGGTGCGCCGCGGGGGAGATGTGGCTCACCGTGCCGTCGAAGTGCCGGTACGGGAAGGCGTCGACCGTGATCACGACCGGCGCGCCGAGACGCACGCGGCCGATGTCGACCTCGTTGATCGACGCCTTGATCAGCATGTCGCCGACGTCGGCGACGGTGTAGATGACCGTGCCCTCGTTGAACGACGACAGCCCCGACATCACCGTCTGCCCGACCTCGACCTGCCTGCGGATGACGAAGCCGTCCATCGGCGAGACGATGTTGACCCGCTGGGTCGTCGAGATCGGCTTGTCGATCGGCACGCCGCTCTCGACCACGATCCGCATCTTCGCCTTCGCGGCCTCGAGGTCCTCGAGCGCGGTGTCGAACTTCAGCTTGAAGTCCCGGATCCCCTGCTCGGAGAGGAGCCCCTCCTCGTGCAGCTTCTGATTCATGGCGTAGGTGCGGCGGGCGTCCTCGGCGGCCAGCTCGGCGAGGTTGAGCGACGAGCGGACGTCGGAGAGGGTCTGCGCCTGGTTCACGTCGGGCTCGACCCGGGCGAGCACCTGGCCGCGGACCACACGGTCGCCCTCGCGCATCAGGAGATCGGTCACCTTGCCCGACAGCGTCGACTTGACGTCGACCTTCTTCACCGGCTCGATGGTGCCGACCTCATTCACCGCCACCTGCACGTCGGCGACCGCCGACTTGCCGAGACGGATGTCGAGGTCCTCGGCGGCCAGACCGCGGTTGGTGCGCGCGTTGCTCTGGGTGATCAGGACCGCGGCGACCACCGCCACGACGAGGAGAAGCGGCAGGCCGACCCAGAGCAGGGGGCGACGGCGGCGACGGGCGGACGGGACCGATGCATTCATGGCGCGCTCCCTCTTCGATTGCCCGGCACGGCGGTCCGGGCGGCGTTCAGGGTGACATTACCGCACGCCCGACCTGGAAGTTCCCGGGTTCGGGTAGGATGGCGGCGCCGTATCGGGAGAGCCGGCACCGGGGTCCGGGCGCTCGTCCGCAGGCCCCGCCGGGAGCCACCGATGCTGGCGCGCGTTCAAAGTCTCACTCTCCTCGGGATCGACGCCTTTCCCCTGACGGTCGAAGTCGATTTCTCCAACGGTCTGCCGGGCGTGCACACGGTCGGCCTGCCGGACGCGGCGGTGCGCGAGAGCGCCGAGCGGGTCCGCGCGGCGCTCCGGCACGCCGGGCGGCCGATCCCGCCGAAGCGGGTCACCATCAGCCTCGCCCCGGCCGACCTGCGCAAGCAGGGTTCGGCGCTCGATCTGCCGATCGCCCTCGCCATTCTCGCCGCCGACGGCGCCATTCCGGCGACCGGCCTCGAGGGTCTGCTGGTCGCCGGCGAGCTCGGGCTCGACGGCGGCGTCCGATCGATCCGCGGCGCGCTGCCGACCGCGGTCCTCGCGCGCCGGCTGGGGCTGCGCGGCGTTCTCCTGCCGGCGGCCAACGCCGCCGAGGCGCGCATCCTTCTCGGCTCCGGATTCATCGGCGTGAAAACCCTCGCGGAGGCGATCCGTTACCTGACGACCGGGATCGCCGACCCGCCCCCGGAGCCCCCGGGCGGCACCGCCGCGGTCGCGCGCGATCCGGAGCCCGACCTCTCCGAGGTGCGCGGTCAGGCGCAGGCGCGGCGCGCGCTCGAGGTGGCGGCGGCCGGCGGGCATCACCTGCTGATGGTCGGCCCGCCCGGTTGCGGCAAGACGATGCTGGCGCGCCGCCTGCCGGGGCTTCTCCCGGGCCTGACGCCGGACGAGACGATCGAGGTGACCAGCATCTATTCGGTCGCCGGGCTTCTCCCCGAAGGGCGACTCCTCCGGGCCCGACCGTTCCGCGCGCCGCACCACACCATCAGCGGCATCGGCCTGGTTGGCGGCGGGCGCGGGCCGCGCCCGGGAGAAGTCACCCTGGCGCACCGCGGCGTTCTCTTCCTCGACGAGCTGCCGGAGTTCGGGCGCGCGACCCTCGACGTCCTGCGCCAGCCGATCGAGGAGGGGGAGGTGCTGATCACCCGGGAGAACCGCACCGTCCGCTTCCCGGCGCGCCTCACCCTCGTCGCCGCGATGAACCCCTGCCCGTGCGGGCACCTGGGCCGCGGCGACCGCCCCTGCGGCTGCACGCCGGCCCTCGTCGCGCATTACCGGCAACGGGTCTCGGGGCCGCTGGTCGATCGCTTCGATCTTCAAGTGATCGTCCCGCCGGTCGAGGGGAAGGACCTGCGCGGGGCGGTCCTCCCCGAGCCCAGCGAAGCGGTGGCCCTGCGGGTCGCCGCCGCCCGCGAGCGGCAGGCCCGCCGGGGGACCCTCAACGCCGCCCTGACTCCGGCGCTCCTCCGCCGGCACGCCTGGCCCGATCCGGCCGGCCGGCGGCTCCTCGATCGCGCCCTGAGACTGCTGGGCCTGTCGGCACGGGCGCACGACGGCATCCTGCGGGTGGCGCGCACCCTGGCCGACCTCGATCACGCGGAGGGGGTGGGCGCGGCCCAGGTCGGCGAGGCGATCCAGTACCGCGCCATCGACCGCCCCACCGAGGGGGGCTCCGCCGCCGCGCCGCTCCATCCACAACCGGAGCCCCTCGCGGCCTCTGATCAGCGCTGATCAAGGCGCCGCCGATCGCCGCCGACTCCGGCCTGGGTGCGGGGGGTCTTGACGCCCATCGGCCGGGGGGTGTACAAGCCGAAGCCATAGGCTCATCGTGTATCCCGTTGACCGAGAGTGACTTGGGTTTTCTTTTCGGGGGAGGGGGTCATCGATGCGAGCACTCGCTTGGCTTCGCAGGCACCGCAAGTGTGAAATCCAGACCCGGACCGTCGGGGATTGGACCATCGTCGAGGTCCGCGGCCGGTTCCTCTCCGGAGAGGCCGAGGAGCTGTTCCACGATCGGGTCGATCAGGTCCTCGACGAGGGGAAGCGCCGGGTCGTGGTCGACCTGACCCGGTCGCACATGGGGGACGAGAGCGTCGCCACCGCCGCTCCCGCCGCCTATCACCGGGCCCGGACCCGAGGCGCCGACATGCGCTTCGTGGTGATGCCGGGACGGGAGGGCGGCTTCTACCACATGGCCGGCCTCGAGCTGGCCATCCCTACCTACACCCGGCTGGGCGGGGCCATCGAGTTCTAGCCGCGCTCGCACGGAAAGCATCCCGCCGGCGGTCCACGCAGACCGGTGCTCGAGAGCCGTCGCGCGATTGACACCTGCGAGAGCGTTTGACTAGGATGGCGACTCTCACAGTCGTCGAGTGCGCGTCTCGTCCTGGCCCGGGCAACGTGGCGGGTGTCTCCACCCGCGGGCCTCTGGAGTGGAGCGGGTGGGGAACAGGGTCAAGATCGAGCTCAACAGCCGCATCTCCTACGTCGACCTGCTCCATGAGATGACGGAGGACCTTGCGCGGCGCGCCCATTTCGCGAAGCCGGCGGCGCTCGACCTGGCGCTTGCGGTGCGCGAGGCGTTCATCAACGCCGTCAAGCACGGCAACGGCATGGACGAGAACAAGAAGGTCGAGGTCGAGTTCGAGCGCAACGCCGTCTGGTTCCGCGTGCGGGTGCGCGACGAGGGGCGCGGCTTCGACTGGGATCACTCCCCCGACCCGCGCGCCGAGGTCAACCTCGATCGCACCAGCGGGCGCGGCATCTTCTTCATGAAGAACTTCGTCGACGCGGTGTCCTTCAACCGGAGGCCGGGGAAGGGGACCGAAGTCGTTCTGGAAAAGCGCATCGAGCCGCCCGCGCGCGGCCAGGCGGAACCTGGGAGGAGTCAATGAAGGCGAGCGTGAGGCACCACGGTAAGGTCACCGTCGTCGATCTGTCCGGGAAGATCACCATCGGCGACGGCGACATCAAGCTGCGCGAGGCCGTGAACGCGCTCCTCGACGAGGGCCGCAAGGCGGTCATCCTGAACCTGCACGGCGTCTCGTACATGGACAGCGCAGGGATCGGCGAGCTGGTGGCCTGCTACAAGCGCGCCGCCGAAAAGGGCGCCAAGCTGAAGCTCCTGAATCCCGGCGGGAAGGTCCAGGACCTGCTGATCCTGACGCGCCTCCAGGAGATCTTCGAGATCTTCCGCGACGAGCGCGAGGCCCTGACCAGCTTCTAGCCTTCGCCGTCGAGTTTTCCCTTCAGGTCCGCCAGAAACATCAGCGCCTGCACCGGGGTCATCCCGTCGATCGACGCCGCGCGGATTGCCGCCACGATCGGGTCGTCCTCGATCGGAAACAGCGGCGGCTGCGCCGGCGTGGCAGGCACCCCCGGGCGCCCGCCGTCGCCACCGGCATGGCGCGCGAGGCGCGGGCGTCCGTCGCGCTGCAGCGCGTCGGCTTCCAGGTTGTGCAGCACCTCGCGCGCCCGCTCGAGGACCGCCGGCGGCAGACCGGCCAGCCGCGCCACCTGAAGCCCGTACGACCGGTCGGCCGCCCCTTCCACCACCTGGCGCAGGAAGACGATCGAGTCGTTCCACTCGCGCACCAGGAGACGCAGGTTGCGGACCCGCGGCTTGGTGAGCGCCAGCTCGGTCAGCTCGTGGTAGTGGGTGGCGAACAGGGTCCGTGCCGCGACCGCCGGCGTGTCGTGCAGGTGCTCGGCCACCGACCAGGCGATCGACAACCCGTCGAAGGTCGAGGTGCCACGCCCCACCTCGTCGAGCAGGATGAGGGAGCGCGGCGTGGCGTTGTTCAGGATGTTGGCGGTCTCGTTCATCTCGACGAGGAAGGTGCTCTGCCCGCGCGCCAGGTTGTCGGAGGCGCCCACCCGGCTGAAGATGCGGTCGACCAGTCCGACCTCGGCCTCGGCGGCCGGCACGAACGAACCGGCCTGCGCCAGAAGGACCAGGAGCGCCACCTGCCGGAGATAGGTCGACTTCCCGCCCATGTTCGGGCCGGTGAGGATCAGGATCTGGCGGTCGGTCGTGTCGAGGAGGCAGTCGTTCGGCACGAACCGTTCGCCCCGCAGGATCCGCTCGACGACCGGGTGGCGCCCCTCGACGATCCGGAGCCGTCCGTCGTCGCGCATCGCCGGGCGGCGCCAGCCCGACTCGGCGGCGGTGATAGCGAATGACAGGAGGGCGTCGACCGTGGCCACGGCGAGCGCGGTGGAGCGGATCCGCGCCGCCGTGCCGGCGACCTCGTCGCGCAGCGCCACGAAGGCGTCGTATTCCAGGATCTGAAGACGCTCCTCCGCGGTCAGGAGGCGGTGCTCCAGCTCCTTCAGCTCGGGGGTGATGTAGCGCTCGCCGCCGACCAGAGTCTGCTTCCGGACGTAGTCGTCCGGCACCGGCCGCTTGTTGGCGTTGCTGATCTCGATCGACCAGCCGAAGACCCGGTTGTAGCGCACCTTGAGGGAGGTGATGCCGGTGCGCTCGCGCTCGCGGGTCTCGATCGCGGCGAGCACCGACTGGCTGTCGCGCCGCAGCGTCCGGAGCTCGTCGACCTCGGCGTGAAAGCCGTCGCGCAGGAGTCCCCCCTCGCGCACCGACAGCGGCGGCTCGTCGGCGAGTCCCGCTCCGAGACGCGCCTCGAGATCGGCGAGGACGTCGAGACCGCCCAGAAGCCGGGTGAACAGGGGAGCGGCCAAGGGAAGCGCGCGCGCCGCGAGGTCGGGGAGGGCGCGCAGCGAATCCCGGAGCGCCACGAGGTCCCGCCCGTTGGCGGTGCCGAGGACGGCGCGCGCCAGCAGCCGCTCGAGGTCGTGCACGCGATCGAGCGCCGCGGCGACCGCCACCCGCTCGGCGGGGCGATCGACGAGCAGCGCGACCGCGTCGAGGCGCGCCTCGATCGCGGCGCGCTCGAGGAGCGGGCGCAGCAGCCAGTCCCGGAGGAGCCTGCCGCCCATCGCGGTGCGGGTGCGGTCGACGACCTCGAGGAGGGTCCCGTCGC
>DATKFL010000434.1:0-6815 GCA_035511355.1 Dongiaceae bacterium | reverse complement strand
CCTCCGGTTCACGATGGCGGCGATGGCCACGCCGGGCGCCGACCTGCCGCTCTCCGAGGAGCGGATGGCCGGTTACCGCGCCTTCGCCAACAAGCTCTGGAACGCCGCCCGCTTCGTGCAGATGAACGCCCCGGCGGAGGGGGAGACGCCGGCCGCGCCGGCCGGCGGCGGCGCGCTGCACGGGGCGGCGCTGGCGCTTTCGGATCGCTGGATCCTGAGCCGCCTGGAGCGCCTCCGCGGCGAAGTCGACGAAGCGCTGGCCGCCTTCCGATTCGACGAGATGGCGAACGCGCTGTACCGCTTCCTGTGGCACGAATACTGTGACTGGTATCTCGAGATGTCGAAGCCGGCCCTGATCGCGGGCGGGGAATCGGCAGCGCGCACCCGCCGCGTCCTCGGCGAGGTGCTCGAGTGCGTGCTCCGTCTTCTGCACCCGGTGATGCCGTTCCTGACCGAGGAGATCTGGCAGGCGCTGCCGGAGCGCACCGGAGAAACGATCGCCCGCGCCGCCTACCCGCGCCCGGGGGAGGGCCGGATCGACGCGGCGGCCGAGCGCGAGATCGATCTCCTGGTCGAAGTGGTCACCCGGGTGCGGAACCTGCGCGCCGAGCTGAACGTCGATCCCGGACGCAAGGTGCCGCTCCTCTACCAGGCGCACGACGCCGAGGTCGGGGCGCTCCTGGCGCGCGAGGGCGGGCTTCTCCGGTCGCTCGCGCGGCTCGAATCGGTCGAAGCGGTGCCGGCGATCGCGGCGCGCGGCCTCGCGGCCCGCGCGGTCGCCGCCGGCGTCGATCTCGCCGTGCCGCTCGAGGGCCTCCTCGACGTCGATGCCGAGAAAACCCGCCTCCGGCGCGAGCTCGACAAGCTGACGCGCGAGCGCGAGGGCCACGCGAAGAAGCTCCAGAACGCCGATTTCCTCGAGCGCGCCCGCCCCGAGGTGGTGGCGAAGGTGCGCGGCATCGACCAGGAGCTGGGTGAGAAGATCGACCGCCTCGCCCGCACCCTCCGGACCCTGGAGTCGCCGGGCGCACCTTGAGCGCCGCTCCGGCGGTGTGGGAGAATCCGCCCGCCATGCTGGACCAGCAGGCGATCGAGCGCGCCGTGCGCGCGGCGCTCGCCGAGGACATCGGCCCCGGCGACGTCACCTCCGACGTCGTGGTGCCGGCCGCGCGCCGCGCGGTCGGCCGCTTCGTCGCGCGCGAACCGCTGACGCTGTGCGGCCTCGAGGTCGCGCGCGAGGTGTTCCGCCAGGTCGACCCCGCCGTCCGGTTCGAGAGCGCCGCCGCCGACGGTCGTGGCTGCGCGGCCGGAGAGGTCTTCGCCACCGTGACCGGAACGGCGCGCTCGATCCTCACCGCCGAGCGCACCGCGCTCAACTTCATGCAGCGGATGTCGGGGATCGCGACCGCGACGCGGGCGATCGTGGCCCGGGTCGCGGGGAGCGACGTCCAGATCGCCGACACCCGCAAGACCGCGCCGGGGCTGCGGCTCCTCGACAAGCACGCGGTCAGGACCGGCGGCGGCACCAACCACCGTGCGGGGCTCTACGACGCCATTCTCATCAAGGACAACCACTGGCGCCTCGCCGGCGGGGTCGCCGCCGCGGTGCGCGCCGCGCGCGCCGCCGGCCGGCCGGCCGCCGGGGCGCCGATCGAGGTCGAGGCGGGGACGCTCGCCGAGGTGCGCGAAGCGCTCGAGGCGGGCGCCGACGCGATCCTGCTCGACAACATGGACGACCGGACGATCGAGGCGGCGGTCGACCTGGCGCACGGCCGCGCCTTCCTCGAGGTCTCGGGCGGCGTCCTCCCCGATCGGGTGGCCGCGCTGGCGGCGCTCGGAGTGCAGCGCATCTCGATCGGCGCCTTGACCCACTCGGCGCGCGCCGTCGACATCGCCCTCGAAATCGAGGCGGCATGAGCGCTTCCCTGGATCCGTCGCGCCGGGCCGGGCCGCCGGTTCCGGGGGCGCCCGAAACGCCGCCGGGGGACGCGCTCACCCCGGCCTCGCTGCAGCGCTTCCTGCGGTCGGCGGTCTTCGGGCACCGGATCTTCTACTACCCGAGCATCGGCTCGACCAACGATCGCGCCCTGGAGCTGGCGGCCGCCGAGGAACCGGAAGGCGGGCTGGTCCTCGCCGAGGAGCAGACCGCGGGGCGCGGCCGTCGCGAGCGCACCTGGTGCTCGACACCGTACGCCGGTATCTACGCCTCGCTCATCCTCCGTCCGGCGATGCCGGCGACGCGCGCACCGCTTTTGACCTTCATGGCGGCGGTGGCGGTCGCGGACGCGCTCAACGAACAGACCGGGCTCAAGGCGCGCATCAAGTGGCCGAACGACGTCCTGATCGGCGGCCGGAAGATCGCCGGTATCCTGGGGGAGGTTCGCGGCAACGAGCCGGAAGTGCGCGAGATGGTGGTCGGGTTCGGCGTGAACGTGAACCACGCCGCCGCCGACTTTCCCGAGGCGATCCGCGACCTCGCGACCTCGGTCCGCCTCGAGCGCGGCGCGGCGATCGATCGCGCGCCGCTGCTCGCCAGCGTCCTCGAGGGGTTCGAACGGCGCTACGCCCGCCTCCTGCGCGACGGGCCGGGCGCTCTCCTCAAGGAATGGGAGACCCTTTCCGCGCTCGCCCCCGGCGCCCCGATCGCGGTCGCCGGACCGAACGGCCGGCTCGAAGGGACCTTCGCGGGAATCGACGACGAGGGGGGTCTGCGGCTCAGGGACGCGGGCGGGGACCTGGTCCGCGTCCCGTTCGGAGAGATCATCGCGATGCCCCCGGGATGAGGCCACGATGCTCCTGGTGATGGACGTCGGCAACACGAACACCGTCCTCGGCGTGTACGACGACACGACCCTCCTCGCGCACTGGCGGCTGACCACGGTGCGCGACCGGACGGTCGACGAGTACGGCATCCTGGCCCGGAATCTCCTGTCGCTCGCCGCCCTCGACGCCGCCCGGATCGACGCGATCATCATCGCCTCGGTGGTGCCGCCCCTGAACGGCATCCTCGAGACGATGGCCCAGTCGTACTTCAAGGTCCGGCCGCTCTTCGTCGAGCCCGGGGTGAAGACCGGCATGCCGATCCTCTACGAGAATCCGCAGGAGGTCGGCGCCGATCGGATCGTCAACGGCGTCGCCGCCTACGAGCGGGTGCGGGGCGCGGTCATCGTGGTCGACTTCGGCACCGCCACCACCTTCGACGCGATCACCGGGAAGGGGGAGTACCTCGGCGGCGCCATCGCGCCGGGTCTCGCCATCGCCTCGGAGGCGCTGTTCCAGCGCGCCGCGCGCCTGCCGCGCGTCGACCTCCGGAAGCCGCCGCGGGTCATCGGTCGCAACACCATCCACTCCCTGCAGTCGGGACTGTTCCACGGCTACATCGGCCTGGTGCGCGGCATCCTCGAGAAGATGCGCGCGGAGCTCGGCGAGCCGGCGCGGACGCTCGGCACCGGCGGGCTGGCGGCGCCGCTCCACGACGAGCTGCGCGGCCTCCTGGACGACGTCGACCCAAACCTGACGCTCGAAGGGCTGCGGATCCTGCACGACCGCAATCGATGACCGAACCGCCCGATCCCGATCCCTACTTCCAGGCGATCGAGGAGACGTTCAACCGCCGTCGCGGGGCGCCGCTGCTCCTGTCGCCGCGCGACTGGGCGCTGATCGACGGCTTCAGGCGCGACGGCGTGCCGCTCCGCCTCGTGCTCCTGGGGATCGAAAACGTTTTCGACGCCTTCGCGCGCCGCAAGCCCGGGGCGCGCCGGATCAACTCGCTGGCCTACTGCCGCCAGGAGATTCTGGGGCTGCACGAGATCCACCTGGGGTTGCAGGGGGTCGCCGCCGGCAGCCCCGGGGAGACGTCGGCACCCGACCCGGCGCGCGCGCTCCGGCGCTATCTTGCGCGACTTGCGAAAGAGCTCCGCGAGGCGCTCGCGGCGGCCTCGGCGGCCGGACGGGATGCGCTGGTCGGTCCGATCGCGGAGGCGCTCGCCGTCGTGCGCCGCGAGCACGCCGTCCTCAAGAAGTCGCCGGCCGACGCCGCCGGAATCGAGCGCACGCTGGCGGCGCTCGACGGACGGCTTCTCGAAGCGGCGGTGGCGGCGCTGCCGCCCGCCGAGCGGGCGGCGATCGACGAAGAGGCGGACCGCACCCTGGGCGAGGCCGCGACCCGCATGCGTCCGGAAGCGCGCGCGACCACCCGCGCCGCGGCCCGCGCGCGACTGGTGCGCCGGCACGCCGGTCTGCCGCGGCTCACCCTGTTCGCCTGAGCCGGGGCGGTTGATCGCCGGGAGCGCTTCGGCATAGTCTTCCGCCGCCCGGAAGGAGAGCCGGCGAGGAGTGCCTCCCGGTGTCCCGCCGCGCGCCGCACGCGCCGTTCCCGCTCCATCCACCGAACCCGCCGTCAGGTTCGCATTCGAGTCTCGTCCTGCTGGCGCTCACCGTGGCGTTCGGCGCCGGGATCGCCGCGGCGGGTGACGCGGGCCCCGCGTGGACGATCGCGGTCGCGGCGATCGCGGGAGGAGCGCTGGGCGGGATGGCGCCCTTGCGCTCGCGCGGCGGTCCCGGCCGGGCGGGGCGGGTCGCGACCTTCGTTCTCCTGGCGCTCCTGGCCTGCGGCGCGGGCGCCGGCCTCGCGGCGGGCGCCCGCGCCGGCGATCCGGGACCGAGGCTCCTCGCAGAGTGGCGGCGGCGCGGCTTCGAGGCGCAGGGATCGCCCGCGCGTCTGGCGGGCACGATCGAGGATCTCGAGCGGATCGACGGCGATCGAGCCGCCCTCGTGGTCCGGGCCGATCGCGCCGCCGTCCCGGCAGGGGAGACTTGGAGCCGGGTGACGCCCGCCTGCCGGATCCGGCTGACGCTCCCCTGGCCGGAGCGGGATCCCCTCCCGTGGCAGGCCGGCGATCGGTTCGAGACGACCGCCCGGGTCGCGCTGCCACGCTCATACGGCAACCCGGGAGCCTTCGACTACGGGCTGTACCTCGCCGCCCGCGGCATCAGCCTCGTCGGCCAGGTGAAGAGCGCGCGGCTCCTCGAAAGCCGCCCTCCGGAGGGGGCGGCGATCGCCACGCTGCCGGCGCGGCTTCGCGCCCGGCTCGTCGATCGCCTGGCGGCGGCCGCCGGTCCTGATCGCCAGCCGACCGCGGCCTTTCTTGCCGCGCTCCTGTTCGGCGAGCGGCAGGCGCTCGATCCCGCCTTCGAGACGACCCTGCAGCGCGCCGGCGTGTATCACGTCCTGGCGCTTTCCGGCTTCAACGTCGCCTGTGTGCTGATGGCGGCCGGACTGATCCTCGGCCTCGTGCCGATGCCGCCCTCGAGCCGCCGGCTGCTCCTCCTGCTCCTGGCCGCGGCGTACGTTCTCCTGGCGCGTTCGAGCGGCTCGATCCTGCGCGCCGGCCTCATGGTGGTGCTGCACGGCTCGGGAAGGATCGCCGGCCGGCGCACCAGCGCCCTCGGAGCGCTCCTGGTCTCGGCGCTCGTTCTCCTGGCGATCCGTCCCGTCTGGCTCGCGGATGCCGGGTTCCAACTGAGCTACCTGGCG
Source organism: Dongiaceae bacterium (assembly GCA_035511355.1). Classification (GTDB taxonomy): domain Bacteria; phylum Acidobacteriota; class Polarisedimenticolia; order Gp22-AA2; family Gp22-AA2; genus DATKFL01. Next base: position 1,279 of record DATKFL010000434.1, on the reverse strand, counting down.
ACCGGGGCGCTCCTCCTGTCCGGCCCGCCGCCGCGCTGGCGCCGTCCCGCGGCGCCGGGCGTCACGAGCCTGGGACGACGCCTGGACAGAAGGGCGCTCGCGGTGCTGTCGACCCTTCTTGGAATGCTCCTCGCCGGGTTCGCGGCCTTCGTCGCCACGGCACCGCTGACGGCACGCCAGTTCCAGACCGTCACCCCCGCCGGCATCGTGGCGAATCTCGTGGTCGTTCCGGGCGCCGCCCTCGCGCTTCTGCTCGGCGGCGTGGCGATCGCCGCGCTCGGGGTCTCTCCGGCCATCACCGCCTGGTGCATCCCGCCGGCCGCCTGGCTCTTGCGACGGATCGCCGCCACCTCGGAACGCGCCGCCTCCTGGCCGCTCGGCAACCTCTTCGTCGTGCCGCCGGGATGGGGCCTGGCGCTCGCCACCCTCGCGGCGCTCGGGGGATCGCGCCTGCTGTCGCGCCCGGGGGCGCGGCGACTGGCGGCCTCGGCCGCCCTTCTCCTCGGCGCCGCCATCCTTGGCGCCGGCCGGGGCGATTCGCCGCCCACGGGCCGGCTCGATCTCGTCGCGTGGGACGTCGGCCAGGGAGATTCGATCCTGGTCCGCACGCCGGGCGGGGCGACGGTCCTGATCGACACCGGTGGTCTCGGACGCGGCGATTTCGACGTCGGCTCCAAGGTGGTCGCGCCGGCGCTCCGCACGCTCGGCATTCTCCGTCTCGACGTGCTGGCGCTCACCCACGCGCACCGCGATCATGTCGGCGGCGCGGCCTCGATCCTGGCGCAGTTCAGGCCGCGGGCGCTCTGGCTCGGAGCGCTGCCCGCCGACGAGGCGGTGACCCGGCGCCTCGAAGCGGCGGCGACCGCCGTGGGGAGCGTGGTTCTCCGACCGCGCGCCGGCGTGACGATCGATCTCGCCGGAGCGCGGTTCGAGGTGCTCCACCCGGGCCGCGACGCCCCGCCGCGCGATCGCGCCAACGATCAGTCCCTGGTCCTGCGGGTCGTCGCCGGGACCGAGGCGGCCCTCCTGACCGGGGACATCGAGGCCGACGTCGAACGGATGCTCCTCGATCGCGGCCGATCGCTTTCGGCGTCTCTCCTCAAGGTCGCGCACCACGGCAGCCGGACCTCGACCGGGAGCGAGTTCCTCGAGGCGGTCGGGCCGCGCGCCGCCCTGATTTCCGTCGGGGCGGCCAACCCGTGGGGGCATCCGTCGGAGACGGTGCTCGAGCGGCTGCGGCGGGCCGGCGTCGCAGTCTTCCGCACCGACGTCGACGGCG
>DATKFL010000433.1:0-5745 GCA_035511355.1 Dongiaceae bacterium | reverse complement strand
CGTCCCCGGGGTCGTTCCCGGCGCGCTCGTTCGCGCCGGAGATCGCCGCGCTCGACGCGAAGGTGGTCGCCGCCTACCGGCCGCCGCGCGCGATCGACAACCACAACGACTTCATCCGGATCGACGGCACCCTCAAGATGGCCGCCGAACTGGACGCGGCGGGGCTGCACTACGGCTCGCTGCTCGCCTGGATCCGTTCGCTGCGCCTGTTCGGCGCGCTCGAGGCCGGCTGGAGCGACGCGCCGTCGCGGCCGGTCGACACGCTGCGCGCGGAGGCGGCGGCGCTGCCGGAAAAACTGAAAACCCCGGGGGACGACTCGATCGCCCGGCTGCTGCAGCAGCAGGCCGAGGGGGCGATCGAGCGCTCCGCCGCGCCCGACACCGCGGCGCTGCAGCTGGCCGCCGCCGACGCCGTCCTGACCCGCGTGGTGCCCGCCTGGGCCGAGGCGCGCGGTCGCCGGCCGGCGGCGACCGCGGCGGTCCCGGACCCGGTGCGGGTCACGCTGGTGCGCTGGCCGTACACCTGAAACATCAGCGACCCGGCAGGGATGCTGGTCAAGGATGTCGTGGCGCAGTACCCGGGGCGGGTGACCTTCGTCAGCGAGAACCTCGGCGAGTCGGCGCTGGCGAAGCGCTTCGGCGTCACCGGCTACCCGGCGATCTTCGTCAACGACATCCTCGTGGCGCGGCCGCGCGACTTCGGATACTTCGGCGAAGGGAGCGCGGCCCGCCGCTACGCCCCCTGGAAGGACGCCGCCAACCACGAGAAGTTCCGCAACGATCTCGTCCGGATGGTCGACCTCGTGCTCGCCGGCCGGGGCGACGAAGTGCGCGCCGAGCGCACCGAACCGGCCGGCGCGCCCGGCACGACGGCGGCGGCCGCGGGCGACGCGGGGTCGGGCGGGCCGACGACGCTCCCGGCGGTCACCTTCACCGATCTCGCCGGGTCGGCCCGGAAGACCGACGACCTGCGCGGCAAGGTGGTGGTGGTCGAGTTCTGGGCCACCTGGTGCCCCCCCTGCCGGACGACCCTCGGATGGCTCGGCGACCTGGCGACCGCGCACCCGGGCGACCTCGAGGTCCTCGCCTTCGCGGTCGAGTCGGACGAGGCGGGAGTGCGCAAGGTGGCGGCCGACGCGCGCCCCGGGCCGCGCTACGCCCTCGGCACGCCCGAGATCGCCCTCGCGTTCGGCGACGTGGTCTCGGTCCCGACCCTGTTCATCTTCGATCGCGATGGCCGACTCGCCTACACCTCGTACGGCGCGCCCCCCGATCTGCACGATTCCGCCGGGCGCGTCCTCGCGAAGCTCACCGCCCGCTGACCGATTCGTGATCGGAGCCGCCGCGCGCCCCCGCGCGCCGGCCCGATCGTCAATCTCCCGACGGCATCGCGCCTTTGCGGCAACGCCGCGCCGAACCTAGATTTGCGCCGGGGAAGGCGGTGTGTCGGTGCGTCACGAACGCGGCTTCAGCCTGGTGGAACTCGTGATCGTGATGGTCCTCGCGGGCCTCCTGATCACCGCCGGCGTGGTGTTCGCGCTTCCCTGGATCGCGCGCGAGGAGATCCGCTCCGCCGCCTACGCCCTCCAGACCCATCTCCAGCTGGCGCGCGTGCAGGCGGCGACGCGCAACCGCGACTGCGCGTTCGTGCTCGACGCGCAGGCGGGGCTGATGCAGGTGGTCGACCTCAACGATCCCTCCAACAACTCCGACGACACCCTGATCACCAGCGCCCGGCTGCCGCGCACCGTGGCTTTCGCCGATCCGACCGGCGGCAGCCCGATCACCCTGACGCTGCTCTCCGGATCGATCTACCGCGCCACCTTCGCCGCCGACGGCAGCGTCGCGAGCGGCGCCGGGGTCGTCACCCTCTCGGGCGGCGATCGCTACGAGCGGCTCACCCTGTTCGGCGCCGGCGGCGTGCGCACCGACACCTGGGACGGGACCGCCTGGCGGGCGGGGTCCTGAGATGCGCCACCAACGCGGCGTCAGCCTCGTCGAGGTGATCATCGCGCTGGCGCTGATGGGGGTGATCCTCGCCTACGCCGCGCCGCTGTTCGCCACCGCCATCCACGAGAACGCCGCCGGCGCCGATCTCGGCGCGGTCGGCGCGATGGCGGTCGACCGGATGGAGCTCCTGCGCGGCACCGACTTCTATTCCCTCGGCGCGGGCGGCAACCTGTCGAGCGACGTCACCGGCTTCAGCGACCCCGCCGACCCGCGCTACACGGTGCGCTGGCTGGTCGCCGACAACGGCTCCCCCGCCACCCTCAAGACCATCAGCGTGCGGGTGATCGCCGCGCGCGCCGTGAACGGCCCCGCCAAGGAGGTCACGCTGGTGACCGAGCGCGCCCGATGACCGCCGCCGGCGGCGCCGCGCCCCGCCGCCGCGAGGCCGGCTTCACCATGGCCGAGATGGCGGTCAGCCTGGCGATCTTCTGCCTCGCCATGGGCGGCCTCTCGGAGCTCCTGATCCACAACTCCCAGATCAATCGCACCGAGCAGATGCGCACCGAGGTGCAATCGAACGCGCGCAACTGCCTGTCGATGATCGTGGCGACCCTGCGCTCGGCCGGCTGGGACCCGCGCAACACCGGGCTGCAGGCGGTGGTGCTCGACCCGCTGCCGACCGACTCGGTGAACTTCATCGAGGTGCTGGCCGACCTGAACGAGGACGGCGACACCGACGACCCGAACGAACGCATTCTGATCCGGCACATCAACGACCGGATCGAGTGGCGCACCTCGAGCGACACCTCGCAGCCCTACGTCACGCTGGCGGAGAACATCACCAACGACAGCGACGGCGACGGGGTCGAGGAGGCGATGTTCGTCCCCGACTCCCTGTCCCACCCGACGCGCGTCCTGGTGCGGATCACCGCGCGCTCCCCCTCGGTCGACCCGCGCCGCGGCGACTACCTGCGCTACACGGTCTCGAGCGAAGTGGTGCTCCGGAGGAACCTGTGAGCGGCGACCGGAGCGAGCGCGGTTCGGCGCTGGTGATGGCGATCTTCGTCCTGATGCTGGTCACCGGGATGGGGGCGGCGCTGCTGTTCGTCACCGAGAACGAGATGAAGATGTCGAGCGTCGACCTGCGCGCCAAGAAGGTGTTCTACGTGGCGGAGGCGGGGCTCGAGGACGGCCGCGAGACGCTGCGGGTGTCGAACCTGACCGACGCGTCGATCCCGAACCGCGACACGCTCGACGACGAGCTCCAGGCCGCCGCCGGCACCAACGGCACGATCGACTTCGACGCGGCGAACCTCAAGCCGATCTACGACGTCGACGGCAACGTCACCGGATTCAGCGGCTACGGCGACGACGTGCCGCTCAAGGCGATGACCTCGTTCCAGGGAGGGGTCTACGCCGCCTTCCTGACCAACGACCCGCTCGACGGCAAGACCAGCCTGAACGACACCAACAACCGGGCGCTGGTGACCGCGATCGGCACGATGCCGAACGGCGCGATCGAGGTGGTGCAGGCCATCGTCGAGCGCGCGCCGCTGCCGTCGATGCCGGCGACCATCACCATCCTCGGGCCGTCGGCCGACTTCGACGGCGGCAACTCGAACTCCAAGCACTACCTCGGCGACGACTGCGGCGGCAGCGGCCTGCCGGGGCTGTCGGTGCCGGTGGTCGGGGTGATCGGCACCGGCTCCGAGAGCACCGCGGAGGGCGGGGTGCAGAAGCCCGATACCTACACCTCCGGTGGCGACACCGGGCTCGACACCGTCGTCGACATCCAGTCGGGCATCGACCCGCAGTGGCTCGACTGCGACTACCTGCACGACCTGGCGCGTGCGGTGCGCGCCGCCGCCGACGTGGTCGGGAGCTCCACCACGCCGAACGAGAACATCGGCACCCCGATCGATCCGCGCATCACCTACATCGAGGGGGACTACACCGTCGGCGGCGGCGTGAACGGCGCCGGCATGCTCTGGGTCACCGGCGTCCTGACCTTCCACGGCAACGCCGCGTGGAACGGGCTGATCTTCACGGTCGGCAAGGGGGACTTCGAACGCACCGGCGCCGGCAACGGCGTCCTCTCCGGCGCCAACATCGTGGCCGACATCGCCGGGCCCGATGGCATCATGTGGACCGCGGACGACTGCGCCGGGCCCGACGGGAGCCTCGGCACCTCGGACGACGGCATCGCGGTCGGGACCTATCACAACAACGGCGGCGGCACCGGCGACACCGTCTACTGCAGCGCGGACATCGCGGCGGTGGAAGAGGAGTTCCCCTTTGGCGTCGTCTCCTTCCGCCAGCGCTGAGCGCTTCCCGGCCGCTCCCCCGCCCGTCGATCGGCCGGAGTGCCTGATCTCGGTCGACGTCGAGGACTGGCGCGACGCCCGGCTCGCGGGGAACGCCGGCGGCGGCGACCTGCCCGCCCCCGCCGTGACCCGCGCCCTGCACCGGATGCTCGGGCTGTTCGCGGCGCGCGGCGCGCGCGCGACCTTCTTCGTCCTCGCCCGGCTGGCGCGCCACCACCCTGCGCTCGTGCGCGCCCTCGCCCGCGACCACGAGGTGGCGACCCACGGCATGACGCACGCCGATCTTCGCGGTCTCGACCGCGCGGGGCTCAAGGCGCAGATCGGCGACTCGCGCCGTCTCCTCGAGGATCTCTGCGGCCGGCCGGTGCGCGGCTACCGCTCCCCGAACTGGTCGCTCGGCGCCGCGCTCCCCTGGGGCGCCGAGGTGATTGCCGCTGAGGGGCTGGCGTGGGATTCGAGCCTGATACCCGGCCGCGGTCTCGCATTTCTGCCGGGCGCTCCGGTCGACCGGCGGCCGCATCGGCTGGCGGGGACGCCGGTCTGGGAGTTCCCGCCGACCGTCGTCGATCTCGGCGTCGGATCCTTTCCGGCGGCAGGGGGCGCCTTTCTCCGGACTCTGCCGGCCGGGGTCGTGCTCTCGATCCTCGCGCGCGCCCGGCGGCGCGGCGAGACCCCGCACCTGCATCTGCATCCCTGGGAGTTCGGTGCCGACGACGGCGGTCTCGGACCCGACGGCTGGCGCGGCCGGTTCCTGCGCGCCGGCGCCGGGGGCCTGCCGGCGAAACTCGACGCCGTCCTGACCCGCTTCCGCGGCGCCGCGATCGGCGACCACGCGGACGCGCTCGACGCGAGGGCGGCGTGACGCCCGGTTCGGCCTCGATGCGCGGCGCGCGCGCCGTCGTCCTCGGCGGCGGCATCGCCGGCCTGGCGGCCGCCTGGTCGCTCCGCCGCGCCGGCGCCGAGGTGACGCTGCTCGAGGCCGCCGCGGTCCCGGGCGGGCTCGCCGGCGGCTTTCGCGATCGCGGCTACACCTTCGATCTCTTCTCGCACCGCCTCTGGACGCGCGATCGGGAGGTCCTCGACCTGGTCGACACCTGGACCGGCGCGCCGCTCCTCAGGACCCGCAAGGTGAGCCGCATCCTGGTCGGCGAGCGGTTGTACAACTACCCGCTCGACCTGCGCGATCTCTCGGGGGCGGGCGGGCTGCGGCTCGGCGCCGGCGCGCTCGGCGGCTATCTCAAGGCGCGCGTCGGCGGGCGCGACCAGGCGGGCGAGCGCGACTTCGAGGGCTTCATGACGGCGCGCTACGGCCGGCCCCTGTACGACGTCTTCTTCGGCCCCTACACCCGCAAGCTCACCGGCCTGCCGCCCGAGACGCTGTCGAGCGACCTGGCGCGCGAGGCAATCCCGCCCTCGGGACTGCTGCGCCAGCTGGCGCGCCGGGCGCTGCATTTCCCCGACTCGTGGGACG
>DATKFL010000432.1:0-2108 GCA_035511355.1 Dongiaceae bacterium | reverse complement strand
GCGCCGCGGTCGCGACCCGGGCCGCGACCCGCGACGCCCGCGACCTGGTCGCCAAGCCGGCGGAGCGCCTCGACGCCCCTACCGAGCCGCGCGCCAAACCGTCGGTCAGTGCTCCGGTCGGAAGCGCGCCGGCGCCGGGATCGGCCACGACCTCCGCCGCGACGCCGCCGCCCGAAGGGCGCGCGGTGATCCGCCCCGACACCGAGCTGGCGCTCGAACTGATCGTCCCGAAGGAGGGGATCACCGACGCCTGGCTCGGCGTCTTCGTCCCCGACCCGGCCGCGTTCCGTCGCGCCGCGGGGCGGTCCCTCCCCGGGCCGGGCGAGGTGCTGCGCCTGTCGCTCGCCGATCTCACCGGCCCGGCCCGGGTGCGCGTGCTGCGCGAAATCTTCCCGGGGTCGGGGCCGCACGGCGCCGACTGGATCCATCCGGTCGGGAAGGGTCGGCTCGCCCCGAGCCAGGAGACGATCGATCGACTGGCCGGCTGGTACTGCGGCGACCCGGCGCACGCCCTCGAGATCGCCGCCGCCAACCATCTCAAGAGCCTGAAGCTGCCGCACGGGAAGGAGATCGTGATCCCGGCGGCGATCCTCCTGCCGGAGTTCGCGGCGACCGCGTCACACGTCAGCGCCTCGGCCACGCCGACGAAGCCGGCCGCACCGTCCGGGCGTGAGGCCGCCAGGCCGGCCGCCGCGGCCGGCGCCGACGCGGGGCTTCCGATCCTCGAGCCGCTCCCCGATCGACCGGGCGCGGCCTCGCCCGCCGCCTCGTCCGGGAGCGGCGACGGCGCCGGCGAGCCCGAGGACGATTTCACCGAAGCCCCCACCCCCGAGGAGGGCGAGGAGGAGCTGACCACGCCAACCGCCCCGGGCCAGCGGCTCGCGGGACCGCCGCCGGCCGCCGAAGGAGCCCAGGACCTGCGGTACAGCCGCGACGGCGCCGGGCCGTACGCGATCTACCGCCTCAAGAGAGGCGAGGCGCTGTACACCGCGGTCGTCGTCCGCTTCACCGGCCGGATCGACGTGCAGGAGGTGAACGACCTCGCGGCCCGGATCGCGGCGCGCAGCGGCATCGCCGACGTCACCGGCATCCCGGTCGGCTTCCCGGTGAAGATCGGGCTCGACGATCTCCTCCCGGAATACCTGCCGCGCGAGGATTCCCGCCGGCAGGCGTGGGAGCGCAGCCACGCCGCGGTCGAGCAGTACGCCGGCGCCCCGGGGCGGCACGACCTCGCCGGGGTGGTGGTCATCCTCGATGCCGGCCATGGCGGACGCGACATCGGCGCCTCGCACCACGGCGTCTGGGAGCACGACTACGTCTACGACATCCTCTGCCGGGTGAAGGCCCTCCTCGAGACCACGACGAAAGCGCGCGTCCTTCCGACCATCAAGGACCGCAAGGATGGGTTCACGATCCAGGACGCCCGACGGCTCTCCTGCAGCAAGTCGGAATGCCTCCTGAGCAACCCGACCTTCCCGCTGACCCAGGGGGTCTCGAACGTCAACATGCGCTGGTACCTGTCGAACGCCTGGTTCCGACGTCTGGTCGAGGCCGGGACCGACCCCGATTCGATCGTGTTCACCAGCCTGCACGCCGATGCGCGTCACCCCTCGCTGCACGGCGCGATGGTCTACGTCCCGGGGTCCGAGTACCGGCGCGGTCGCTACGGCAGCTCGGGGGCGGTCTATGCCCGCTACAAGGAGGCGCGCGAAGCGCCTTTCGTGACCTTCACGCGCGAGGAGCGCGAACGATCCGAGGGGCTGTCGCGCCGATTCGCCGCCTCGCTCATCGACGCATTCGAGGCGGGCGGCGTCGACGTGCACCCGTACGGCCCGGTGCGGGAGCGGATCATCCGCCAGGGGCGCTCGTTCGTGCCGGCGGTCCTGCGCTGCAACGTCGTTCCGGTGCAGGTCCTGATCGAGGTGAGCAACCTGAGCAATCAGGACGACGGCCGCGCCCTGACCGATCCCGCCTACCGGCAGAAGGTGGCGGAGGCGTACGTCGAGGGGCTCCGGCGCTATTTCTCCGGCTCCGGCGGGCCCCGCCCGACCGCCGCGTCGGCGTCGACCGCCGGCGCCGAGCGCGGCAAGGCCGGCCCCTGAGCGCCG
>DATKFL010000431.1:0-2493 GCA_035511355.1 Dongiaceae bacterium | reverse complement strand
GACCGCGTCGCCCGGAGAGCCGCACCTCGCGGCCGTCGCTCGCCGTGAACGCGACCTCGGGTGCCGCGGCGCCGATCGCCGGGGCGGCAGGCCGCGGCGGCGCCGGACCGAGCGCGCGCATCGCCATCGAGCGCCCCTCGGGATCGAGCCCCGTGATCTCGTACGCCTGGCTCCCGAGGACGGCCGGCACGGCGAACGGCACGAACTCGTCGCCCATCGGATCGACGTCGATCGCCCGGTCGTCGTCGAGGTCGACGTACAGGCCGTCGCCGAGGCCGCGCCCATAGAGTCCGTCGCCGTCGCCGTCGAACAGGAAGGCCTGATGCGACGCGCCGTCAATCGTGACCCGCCCGGTCATGGCGAAGACGGCCTGCAGGCGGTAAAGCGGCTGCCGCGGCTCGCCGCTCCGGGGCGCCTCCTCGAGCACGACGCGCCAGGTGGCCTCGACCGGCACGGATCGCGCCCCGTCGCGCGCGGTCCAGCGCGAGGTCACGAGAAAGGATCGGGCTCCGGCGGACAGCGGGTGACGCGCCAGCGTCACCGGCGGCTGGTCGGTGAGATCGCCGTCGAGGTCGGCATCGCACCAGGCGCGGGCCGCGACGCCGTCGACGTACTCGACCACGAACGGCACGAAGTGATCGGTGCGCGCGCCGGGAAGATCGCTCTCGAGCCGGCGGGTGATCTGGCCGTACCAGGTCGCACCGGCGGTCGCGGGCAGGGTCAGCCCCTTGCGCGGCGCGGCGGCCAGCATCGCCGCGCGCAGGAACTCGACGTTGGCGACGGCCTGCGCGAAGTCGTAGACGGCGGGCGGCGGGACCGGCGTCGCGTCGGCCGCGCCTGCAGTCCACGCGACGGTCGCGGCGGCGATCGCCGCGATCGCGAGGGCGATCGCGAAGGAAGGCGAGAAAGGGGCCCGGTCGACCGGGCCCCTTCGTCGAACCGGCGTCACGGCAGTCTCAGCGGGCGCAGATCCAGCCGGTGCCGGGATGGAACAGGCAGAAGCACTGGTGCTGCGGGCCGCAGGATCCCCCGTCCTCGACGCACTGCCAGGCATACATCTGGCAGCCGACCATCGGCTCGGGCGCGTGCGTGTCGAACGCCGAACCCTCGAGCCACGGATCGACCGTCGAGGCTTCTGGCAGGACCGCCGCGGGCGAGGAGACCGCGGGCGACGCGGGGAGCGTCGGCTGCGAGGGATTGACGGGGGACGCCCCCGCGAGGGCGATGCCTGCGACCGCGACCAGCACGAGCAGGACGGACCATCGGGAAGTCATCGTGCTCCTCCTTTCGCCGGGCGAGAGTGCCCGCGCGCATGCGGCATCAGTGTCGGCGGGTGGACGAAAGTTTCCGCGCCGCGACGGACAGAATCCGACACACACAACGCAAAGGCCGCAGGCCATCAGTGTCGGACAAACCGCGCGAGTTGCGCGTGCGCCCGCAATCTCCGTTGCGTTCCGTCGTACATTGAGGGCGCGCGCTCCGGGTGTCCGTTCACGCGATGAAACCGAGCGACCGGGACAGGCACGACATCGAAGCGTTTCTCCGCGGCGACACCGCCGTCGTGGCGTCGATCCGCGATGCCGTCGAACGCGTGGTGCGCGGGTTCCAGTTCCCGGGCCGCGACCTCGAGCGCGAGCTGGTGCAGGAAGTCCTCGGTCGTCTCCTGCGCAACCTGAACGACGCGCGCTTCCGCGGCGAATCGACGCTGCGCACCTACGCGCAGCGGGTCGCGAAGTACGCCTGTCTCGAGCGGATTCGCCGCCGGCGCCTCGAGGTGCGGGTCGACTTCGAGGCGGTCCCCTCGGCGGCCGGCTGGTCCGATGCGGAGGCGGCCTACCTTCGCAAGGAGGAGCACCTCCGGAACCTGCGCGTCTTCGCCGCGCTCCCCGACGACGCGCGCGCCCTGCTGCGCCTGATCTTCGTCGAGGGGCTGTCGTACGCCGAGGCCGCGGAGCGTCTCGGCGTGAGCGAGGGGGCGATCAAGTCGCGCGTGCACCGCGCGCGACTCGCCTGCCGGGACGCGATCGGTGCGCTGCCGCCGTCCGCGCGTCGGCCCGCCGAAGAGGTCGAGCGATGAGTCGCCCGACGGATCACCCCGATCTCGTCGCCTTCGTCGCCGGTCTCCTCTCCGCGGAGTCGGCGGCCGCGGCGGCGGAACACCTGCGCCACTGCGCGGAATGCCGGGACGAGGCCGGGGCCCTGGGATCGATGCGCGCGTCACTCCGCGCCCTCGGCGGGGCGGAGCATCCGTCGATCGAGGACCTGGTGGCGCTCGACGCCGGCGGGCCGCTGAGCGCCGACCGGCGGCGCGCCGTCGAGGCGCACATCGCCGCCTGCGCCGACTGCCGCTCCGATCGCCAGGCGCTCGGACGCGCCGGCGGGCCTGGTAGCCGGCGGACCGGCGGCCTGCGCGCCGGAGGACTGCGCGCCGCCGTCGCGGCGGCGATCCTCGCGCTCGCGGCGATCGGCTACTTCGGCTGGCGGCGCGTGTCG
>DATKFL010000430.1:0-8100 GCA_035511355.1 Dongiaceae bacterium | reverse complement strand
CGGTGCCGAGGTTGATGGTCATCCACGGCAGGCGCCGGCGGATCGAGACGCTCGCCGGAGTGGTGACCCGGTCCTCGGTGGCGAGACCGGCCATCTGGTAGATCTCGCGGGTCGTCTCGTCGGCCAGGGAATCGACCGCGTCGTCGATGGTCACGATGCCGAGGAGGACCTGCGACTCGCTCACCACCGGCAGCGCCAGGATGCCGTAACGGGTGATGAGGTCGGCGACCTGCATGCGCGGCTCGTCGGTGCGCACGCTGACGGCGCGCGGATTCATGATGCCGCGCACCTCCTGTTCGGGGCGCGCCAGGACGAGCTGCCGGAGCGACACGACCCCCTGGAGGCGTCCGGCGTCGTCGACCACGTAGAGGTAGAAGACGGTCTCCGCCTCCGGCGCGGCGCGCACCCGCGCGATCGCCTCGGCGACCGTGGTCGCGCCGTGCAGCGCGACGAAGCGGGTGGTCATCATCCCCCCGGCGGTGTCGCGCCCGTAGGTCATCAGGCGGTCGAGGTTGGCGGCGGTGCGCTCGTCGAGGAGCCGCAGCACCGCGTCGCTCCGCTCGGGGTGGCAGATCGCCAGGAGGTCGGCGGCCTCGTCGGGTTGCTGCCGCGCCACCAGCGCCGCGATCGCCTCGTCGGTCGCCTGCGTCAGCACCTCCTCCAGGAGCGGCTTCGGCAGCTCGGCGAAGACCGGCGACGCCGCCGGGTGCCCGGTCAGGATCGCGAGGAACTCGCGGCGCTCGGCGGGGGTGAGCCCGCGCAGCACTTCGACGGTGTCGGCCGGGTGCATGCGGTCGAGGACGTGGCCGATCTCGCCGCGCGCCCCGGCGTGCAGCAGCCGGCGCACGACCCGCGCGTAGGGGCGCGTCGTCTTCTGCGTCTTGTCGGCGGGGGCGGCGGCCACGGAAACCTCACGGCGCCGGCGATCGCGGCGCGGGCGGCCGATGATAAGCGGAAACCGCCTCCCGGGAGGCCGCGAGGCGCGTGCTATCCTCCGGCCATGTGGACCGGGCTGGTGTTTGCGGGAGGCGCTTCGACCCGGATGGGGAGCGACAAGGCGCTCCTGGTCGTCGGCGGAACGACGCTGGTCGCGCGCGCCGTCGCCACCGTGCGCGCCGCCGGCGGCGATCCGCTGGTGTTGACGCCGCCGCGTCCGCCCGCAGCGATTGCCGGCGCGCGTCAGCTCGACGAGAGCGACGGCGCGGGGCCGGGGGGCCCGCTCCCGGCGCTCCGGCGCGGTCTGGCCGCCTGCGGCCCGGGCGCGACCGCGGTGGCCCTGGCGTGCGATCTGCCGTTGGTGCCGCCGGCGCTCCTGCGCGATCTGGCGGCGCAGCCGGGCACCTGGGACGCCGCGGTGCCGCGCGCCGGGGGCGTGCTCCAGGTGATGGCGGCGGCCTATCGCGGCGGTTGTCTCGGCGCGATCGATCGGGCGCTCCTGCGGGGCGATCGCTCCCTCGTGGGCTGGCTCGACGACGTCGACCTCCGCGTCCTCGACGAAGGGGCGCTCGCGTCGTACGGCGGCGCGGCAGTCTTCCTGAACGTCAACGCGCCGGCCGATCGCGAGCGGGCCGAGACGGCGCTCGCCGCGCGCGGGTCGGGCGCGTGAAGCGCCGCGGCGCGCGCCTGACCCATCTCGACGCCCGCGGCGCGGCGCGCATGGTCGATGTCGGGGCGAAGCCCGCGACCGCGCGCGAGGCGGTGGCGGAGGGGTTCATCGGCATGAACGCGACGGCGTTCCGCGCCATCGATCGCGGCGCCGTGGCGAAGGGGGACGTCTTCGCACTGGCGCGCGCCGCCGGCATCGCCGCCGCCAAGCGCACCGCCGAGCTGGTGCCGCTGTGCCACGTGGTGCCGCTCGATCAGGTCGCGGTGCGTCTCGATCGCGATCGGCGGCGTCGGCGCGTCCGCGTCGAGGCGACGGCGCGCGCCCACTGGAACACCGGGGTCGAGATGGAGGCGCTGGTGGCGGTGAGCGCGGCGCTCCTGACGATCTACGACATGACCAAGGCGCTCGACCGCGGCATGGTCGTGAGCGGCGTGCGGCTCCTCCGGAAGAGCGGCGGGCGGAGCGGACTCTACGAGCGGGGGAGCAGGGGCCGCGCCGGCGGCGGCCCGGTCAGCGGGGGCCGACGACGACCGTGACCCACGCGTCGGGGCGGAAGCGCGCCTCGGCCAGGGCCTTCATCTTCGCGCCGTCCGGCGTTGACGGGGTCAGGTCGGCGCTCCAGCCGCCGGCCCCGACGCCGGTGGTCTCGCGCCAGGCGAGGGTGCTGGCCAGCTCGAGCGGCGACTGCGCCGTCGTCGCCTCGCGGCCCGCGAGCATCCGTCCGAGATCGCGCAGGTCGTCCGCGGTCATCGGCTCGATGGCCAGCCGGCGCAGGAGCTTCTGGGTCTCGAACAGCGCCTCGTCGGATCGCTGCGACGCGGTGACGATCGAGGTGAACAGCGCGCCGCCCTCGCGCTGCGGCTCCGGCATCGACACCGCCGAGAAGGCGGCGCGGCGAGTGAAGACCAGATCCTCGAACGCCAGGAGCGTGAACGCCGCCCCGAGGGCGCGCCAGGCCGGCAGGTCGGCCGAGGTCGACGGAGGCCCGGGCACGCCGGCCAGGACGCGGCTCTGCGCCGCGGGGCTCGAGCGCGAGTAGTCGCCGGGCATCGCGCCGGCGGTCGCGGGGCCGAGGCCGGTGGCCGGCGCGGGCGCGTCGCTGCCGCCGGCGGGCGGCCTGGGGGCGCCGCCGCGCTCCGGTTTCCAGTCGCCGAACAGCCGCTCGACCTCCTTCGCCATCGCCCTGGCGTCGACGTCGCCGACGATCGCCAGGACCGACGTCTCCGGGCGCACGATGCGCGCCCGGAGCGCCATGACCTCCTCGATCGTCGAGGCGCGCAGCCCGGCCGCGTTGCCGTCCGGCCGGTGCGCGTAGGGATGACCCGCGTAGATCTTCTCGCGCGCCAGGTCGAGACCGACGGCGTCCGGATCCTGATCGGCGCGCGTGAGCGCGAGCAGCGCCCCCTGGCGCGCCGCCTCGATCGGCTCGTCGGCCGCGAACGGCGTCTTGAGGGCGGTCGCGATGACGGCGAGACCGGCCGGCACGTCGGCGGCGTCGCCGCCGAGCCGCAGTTCGAGCGCGTCGCGCAGCACCTGCGCCTCCGGGACGAGCGAGGTCGCCTGGCCCCCCGCGAGGGAGGTCTTGAGCGCCGCGGCCGAGCGCGCCGCGAGAAGCCGCAGCACGAGACCGGCCTGCCCCTCCCGTCCGTCGGGATCGGAACCCGACCCGCCGCGCATCTGCAGCGCCGCGGCGGCCGCCGGCGCGCGATGGTCCTCGACCACGACGAGCGTCATGCCGTTCTTGAGAGTCTGCCGGGAGACCGTGCGCGCCGCGGCGGCGCCCTTCGGATCGCCCCAGGCGGCCGGATTGAGCGCGTTCGCCGCGTCGCCGGTGTACAACCCGGCATCGAGACCCAGACCCAGGTTCCCGCCCGCGGCACCGAGGGTCTCCATCGAGGTGTGGAAGGCGTCCTTCGAACCCGGAGACATGTCGCCGCTCGCCTTGGGGACCAGCACCATCAGCCGGAGGTTCTCGGTGACCAGGTACTTGTTCATGACCCGGGTGAGATCGGCGGGTGTCAGCCGCTTCAACTGGTCGGGGCGATCCCAGTAGTAGCGGGTGCCGCCGAACAGCACCGCTTCGCCGAGCCGCTCGGCGCGCTCCTGCACCGATCCCGCGCGGCCGCGCTCCTCGCGCAGGAGTCGCGCCTGGAGGTTCTTGAACGCCGCCGGCGGCAGCCCGTTCTTCTTGAGCGCCGCGATCGCGCGCATCGCGCCGTCGGCCGCGGTGTAGGACATTTCGGCGGTCGAGGGATTGAGGGCGATGTACAGCATGCCCGCCTCCTCGAGGCCCTGAAAGGAAACCTGCGAGAGGGAGCCGGCGCCGCTCTGGCGAAGGTTCGCGGCGATGCCGGTGGAGGAATCGGCGAGCACCGTCGTGAGCGCCTCGAACGCCAGGCGATCGGGATGCCGGTACCCGGGGCCGACGAAGGAGATCGTCGTCCAGTTCTCGTGCACGTCGAGCCGCTTCTCGATGTCGCTGTGCCCCGCAAGCGTGGCCGGCGGCGCCACCCGCGGCGGGAGGGTCGCGCTCCTCGGGGCGGCCGCGAAGGCCCCCTCGATGCGCGCCATGATCGCCTTCGGGTCGAAATCGCCGCTCACCGCCAGCGCCATGTTGTTCGGCACGTAGAGGTTCTTGTAGAACGCCACCAGGGGCTCCGACTTCAGCGTGCCGACCTGGCGGAAGTTGCCGAGCGGCGGCCAGCGGTAGACATGCTCGGGGAAGGCGCCGCGCATGGTCTCGAGGAAGGCGACCGAGGAGGGGAGATCGTAGTAGGTGCGGATTTCCTGGGTCAGCGTCCCGAGCTCGAGATCGACCTCCTCGTCCTTGATGGTCGCGCGGAGGGCCAGATCGGCGACCGCGTCGATCATCTCCGGCGCGGCGGCGGCCACCCCGCTCGCGGTGATCGCGGTGCGATCGTAGTTCGAGCGCACGCTCAACCCGCCGCCCCAGCGGTTGGCGCGGCGGGTGTACTCGAACGGCCCGGTCGTGGCGGTGCCGCGCTGGATCAGGTGCTCGAGAAAGTGGGCGTAGCCGCTCGACCCCTCGACCTCGTACTTGCTCCCCGAGCCGACCCAGAGGGAGACCGCCGTCAGCGGCACCGCGTGATCCTCGAGAAGGACCACCCGGAGCCCGTTGTCGAGACGGCGGGTCTCGGGGACGCCGGGGGCGGCGAACGCCGCCGCGTGAACGCAAAGCGCGCCCGCGGTCACGATCAGGGCGCGCACGATGACCGATCGACAGCGTCTCTGGATCACGAATCCCCCTCGGAGGCGCGGCATTATAGCGGTCGCCCGCCGCGCCAGCAATCGCGCCGCGCGGCGGCCGGGCCTTACCGTCAGGCCGCTGACGCCCGCGACGATTCGTTGAACTCCGCTCCCATCAACGATTAGCGACGATCGCGCCGGCAAAAACCGGTTGCCGGCCCCACCCGGTCGGCGTATATGAAGCGCACATTGCGTCACGGATTCTGAAGGAGGCCGTTCGGGACGGCCTCCCGTCCCAACGCCGCGCGCGGCCCCGTGCGCGGCAGGGACCGGGTCCGGCGACGCGGGGAGGAGTTCGAATGAAGAAGTCGCTCGTCGTTCTGGCGGTCTGCCTTGCCCCGGCCGCAGCGTTCGCGCAGGACAGCAAGACCTACACCAACGCCGACCTGGCGAAGTTCCAGGTGCCCGGCGCCTACACCAACGAGGATCTCAAGCGGCTGCCCGCGGTGCCGGTTCAGAGGTCGGCCGCCGCCAAACTGCCCGAATTCGCTCCGGAGCCGGTTCCGACCGGCGCCATGCAATCCTGGTACGACAGCATCCGCTCCGAGCGTTCGCGACTCGAGGCGGAGGTGGCGGTCGAAAAAGATCTCGTCGACTACTCGGAGTCGGCCTTCGCAGGCGACACCCGTTCGTTCGATGTCCGGCTCGGCTACCGCGCCCAGGCGCGCCCGCTCATCATCGAACTGATGAAGCGGATCGCCATCCTGGACCGCGAGATGGACCAGGCGCTCGACGAGGCGCGCAAGGCCGGCGTCTCGCTGGATCGTCGCTAGAGGAACTGCAGCACCGCGAGCAACCTCGCGCAGGCGTCCAACCCACGGACGCCCCCTCCTCAACGGGAAGCGCCGCGGGCGGAGGCGACACCGCCCGCGGCGCAATTTTTTTGTCCGGGAACCGGGTGCCGGGCCGCGCGGCGGCGGCTCAGGCGTTGAGGGTCTTGCCCTGGCTGATCTTGTCGACCGCTTCGATGAGCGCCCGCAGCTGGAACGGCTTGCTCAGGAAGCCGGCGCCGATCGTCCCGAGCTGCTCGACCGTGCTCTGGCCGAACAGGATCCCCGAGATGAACAGGATGCGGTTGCCGAGTCCGGGACGGACCCGGCGGATCTCCTGCGACAGCAGGAATCCGTTCATGTCCGGGAGCAACAGGTCGAGGATGACCATGGTGTATTCGTTCGCCCGCACCTTCACCATCGCCTCCTGGCTCGAAGCGGCGGTGTCGATCACGTAGCCGCAGGTCTCGAGGGTCGTGCGCACGAGATCGAGAACGCCCGCCTCGTCGTCGACCAGAAGGATGCGTATCGGGGCCATGTCTCTCCGTCTCGATCCGGCCGACTCCGGCGTGGATCGCCCAGAAGATAGAAGCGGGTCGGAGGGAGTGCAAGGCAGGTGATCACCCTGTCAGCGGATTGGCACCGCCTCGAGGCGCCTGACCTAGAATGACCCCCATGACGCGCCCGGATCGCGACGCGGTCCGCTCCTCCTGGGTGGCGATGGCGGCGATCCTGGCGGTCGCCGCGGGGCTGCGTCTCGTCGATCTCGGCAGCCTGCCGCCGGCGCATTACCGGGACGTCGCCGCCACCGCCAACGACGCCCTGCGGGCGGCCTCCGGGCATCCACGCCTGCACTACGTCTACGACGAAGGGCTGTTCGCCAACCTGATGGGGATCGGGTTCCTGCTGTTCGGAGCGAGCGACCTGATGGTGCGGCTGCCGGGGGCGCTCGCGGGGATCCTGACCTGCCTCGCGGTCGCCCGCCTCGGGCGGGTCCTGGGATGGCCGCGCGCGGGGCTGGCCGGGGCGTTCATCCTCGCCGTGACGCCGTGGCACGTGGTCCTGAGCCGCAGCGGGTTCCGGGCGGTCCTGCTGCCGCTCGTGCTGGCATGCGCCTTCGCCTTCCTGGTCGAGGGGATGCGCGACGGGAGTCGCTGGCGCTTCGTCGCGGGCGGCGCGCTCTTCGGATTGAGCGCGCATGTCTATCCGGCGACCCGGTTCGCGCCCTTCATCCTGCCGGTCTACCTGGGCGCGGCGCTGGGGGGGTCGCGGGAGCGCTGGCGGCGCGCGGCGCCGGGTCTGGTGGCGTTCGCGGCGGCCGCGCTTCTGGTGACCGCCCCGCTGCTGCGCGACTATCTGAAACACCCGGAACATTTCCTCTACCCGCATCGGGTCGTGTCGATCTGGAGCCCGGGTCTCGAAGCCGGAACCGCCGGCGCGCGTTTCCTCGACAGCGTCGTGGCGACGCTCGGGATGTTCCACCTGCGGGGCGACGCCAACCCGCGCCACAACCTGCCGGGCGCTCCGATGCTCGACCCCCTGAGCGGCGTTCTCCTCCTGGTCGGAATCGTCGTCGTGGCGCGCCGGCGACGGCTCGGGGTCACGGACGGAGAGGCTCCGGGAGCGGGCGCGCTCGTCCTGACCTGGCTCGTCGTCATGCTCCTGCCGACGCTGCTCTCGGTCGAGGGGGTGCCGCACGGGCTCCGGAGCGTCGGCGTCATCCCGGCGCTGGCGCTGCTCGCCGGTCTCGGGGCGGAGACCGCCTGGGCCGGGCTCGAACGGCGTGCCGGCCGGCGCGCGGCGACCGCGATCGCCCTGGTGGCGGCGATCGCGATGGGGGGAGCCACCGCCTGGCGCTACTTCGTCGTCTGGGGAGGCGACCCGGCGACCGCGGCGGCCCACGACGGCGCCTACCGCGCCGCCGCCCGCGCGCTGCTCGCGGCGCCGCCGGGCGCCGAGCGGCTCCTGGTGGCGAACGGCACCGGCTATCCGCACCACGGGCATCCGGCGGAGGCGGAGGTCTATCTCTTCGAGATGCGCGCCGCGCCGCCCCTCCTCCTGGGCGCGCACGACGCGGGACGGCTGATGCTCGAGGGGCGACCCGCCCTGGTCGGGCTCATCCGGCGCGACGATCAGGTGCTCGAGGTGATCCGCCGCCTCAACCCGGGAGCGACGATCGTCGCGGTCGAGGCGCCCGGGATCTCGCCCGAGAGCCCGGTCTACCGGATCAACTGACCGCTCAGCGGGCGAGGAGCTTGCCGGCGCCCGCGAGGGCGCCACGCGCCAGGA
This sequence comes from Dongiaceae bacterium, assembly GCA_035511355.1. Taxonomy (GTDB): domain Bacteria; phylum Acidobacteriota; class Polarisedimenticolia; order Gp22-AA2; family Gp22-AA2; genus DATKFL01. The sequence continues at coordinate 168 of DATKFL010000430.1, read as the reverse complement.
CTCTGAGCCGCGCGGCGGCGACGTCGAGCGTCGGCGCCTCGTCGACGTCGAGCACCTGCACGGACGCGTCGTGCTTGCGCAGGTACGACGAGACCAGCGCCCAGTCGAGGTCGGTCCCCGGTGTGCCCGGGCCGCCGGCGTAGATCCGATCGAGCGCGGCGCGCACCG
>DATKFL010000429.1:0-2233 GCA_035511355.1 Dongiaceae bacterium | reverse complement strand
GAAGGCCGCGACGTTCCCCTTGTTTGCGCCGACGTTGCGGCAGTACTGGCCGAAGGAGCTCCGGCTGTCGGTGATCTGGTGCCAGCCTCCCTTGCGGGAGATCGACGGGTCGTCGCAGGCGATGATCCGCGACCCGCCGCCGCTGCCTCCGGCCGTGACGACGAACGCGGAGCGCGCCACGCAGAACGAGCCGCTCGGCGCGATGACGGTCACGTCATGCGGCCCCTCGGGGGCGTCGGCGGCGATCTGCACGGTCAGGGAGACCTGCGTCCCTGATCCATTGACCGTCGCCGGCCCCTCGTCCACTCCGTCGTTGGCCTGGCCGTCCTGCGAGAAGACGACGTCGGAGCCCGCGGCGAAGTCGTGGCCGGCCAGGGTCACGCTCACCGACTGTCCCTGACCTCCCGTCCCGGGCGACACCGAGTCGATGGCGCAGTGCGCCGGCTGGACCGTGCCGCAGGCGCCCGGCGCCTGGAGCCCGGTCACCAGGAGGTCGTCAATCCCCCAGCCCGATCCCTGGATGCCGCCGATCAGCAGCTGGAAGGTGCCGCCGAGACGGAAGCGGAGGCGTGCGCCCGGGAGCGACGTCGCGCCGTACTCGGTCTGGATCGCCGCGCCGAGATCGACGCGCACCGGGTGCATCGCGTCGGCGCGCGTCCCCGGGACCGCGTCGCTCGAGCCGACCCAGGCGGGGCGGCCGTTGAGCGGGCTCATCGCGGCGGGGTCGACCTGTCCGTTGTACCCGCCGATCGTGATGTACGGTCGGAGGTCGACCCAGGCGTTGCCGTCGCGCGAGATCTCGAGCACACCGCCGCTGTCGTACGCCGTCTCCGGTGGGTTCAGCGGGCCGTAGGCGAAGTCGAAGTTGTGGAAGAAGGTCAGGACGCTCGACGCCGTGAGGTTCATCGTCGGCAGGAGCAGGCGGTGATCGATCGGGGTGAGCGTCGGGACGCCGGGCTGATCGTCGAGGGCGACCCAGGCGTGCGTGGCGCTGTGCGCGTTCGGGTCGGGCAGGATCTGCCAGCCGCCGATCGTGCGCGTGCTGGTCGTCGTGTACCCCGGCTCGGATCCGGGCTCGAGGTCGTCGGCGAAATCCGGTCCCGCGACCAGCGTGCCGATCGGCGCGCCGGAGCGGCGGACGAGGTTGTCGTCCTCGTTCCCGCCGTTCGCCGGGCCGCCGTCGTTGCTCGTCGAATCCTCGGCCCGCACGACGTAGTAGTAGGTCGTGCCCGGGACGAGGTTGTTCTGATCGGTGTAGGTCAGCCCCGTCAGGCCGATCGCCAGGGCGTTGTCGCCCGACGGGACGAATGCCGGGTCGGTGCCGCGGTAGACGTTGTAGCGCACGCCGGCGCCGGGGCAGCGCGCCGATCCCTCCTCCCACGACAGGCCGAGGGTGCAGCTGGCGCTCGGCGGGGAAGCCACCGAGGAGAGCCCGAGGAAGAACGGATCGGTCGTGCAGAGGCCGGTGGCGGTGGCCCGCGCGACGTTGCTGTTGCCCGAGGTGCAGCCGCCGCTCGGGACCGCGCGCACCACGTAGGCGTAGGTCACGCCGGCCGTTGCCTCATCGTCGACGAAGGTCGTCTGCGTGCCGGGGACGGCGCCGATCTGATGGTCGAAGACGACCGGCGTCCCCTCTCCCGCCTCCTCGCGGAACACGAGGTACTGCGAGATGGTCCCGGAGACGGGGGCCTGCCAGGACAAGGTGATCTGGTTGTCGCCGGTCGCGGTCGCGGTGAGCGAGCGCGGCGCGGGTGACAGCGGGCAGCAGGCCTCGTCGAGCGAGACGTCGTCGACGTACCAGCCGGGAAGGAAATTCCCCTCGGGGGTCGACGGCGGGATGGTGTTGGCGACGTCGTTCCCGAACAGGAAGCGGATGACGATCCGCTGCGTCGTCTGGGACGCCGGCACCAGGCCGCCCAGGAAGGCGCGCACCCGCTTCATCTCGCCGATGGTCCCGCCGGTGTAGGCCTTGCGCCCGAACAGCGGATTGCTGTTGGTTCCGGACGAGGTCGCGGTCAGGGCGCCGTTGTAGCCGTTCTCGTAAATCAGGTCGCCCATGTCCTGGAAGGTTCCCGCGGCGCCGGTGGTGGCGTCGACCAGGGCGTACTCGACCACCCCGCCGTCGAACCCGCCTTCGGACTGGATGGTGTGGTGGAAGGTGAGGATCGTCTGCTTGTCGATGGTGAGGACATCACTTCGCAGCTCGTACGCCAGGTTGTCCAAAACCGAGACC
>DATKFL010000428.1:0-2297 GCA_035511355.1 Dongiaceae bacterium | reverse complement strand
CGGCGAGGTCGCGATGAGATCCATGTCGTACTCGCGCTCGAGTCGCTGCTGGATGATCTCGAGGTGGAAGAGTCCGAGGAAGCCGCAGCGGAAGCCGAACCCGAGCGCCTCGGAGTTCTCCGGTTCGACCGAGAACGAGGCGTCGTTGAGCCGCAGCTTCTCGAGCGCGTCGCGCAGGGAGTCGTAGCCGCTTTCGCCGATCGGGAAGAGCCCGGCGAAGACCATCGGCTTCATCTCCTGGAAGCCGGGGAAGGCCTCGGCGGTGGGGCGGCGCGGGTCGGTGATGGTGTCGCCGATCTTCACCTCGACGGCGTTCCGGATGTTGGCGATGACGAACCCGACCTCGCCGGCGCCCAGCGCGTCGACCGGCACCGGTCGTGGCGTGAGCAGCCCGATTTCCTCGGCGGCGTACTTCTGGCCGGTCGCCATCAGGGTGATCGGCTGGCCGCGTCGTATCGTCCCCTCGATGACGCGCGCGAGGATGGTGACGCCGCGGTAGGCGTCGAACCACGAATCGAAGACCAGCGCCTTGAGGGGCGCCTCGACGTCCCCCGTCGGCGCCGGCACGTCGCGCACCACCGCCTCGAGGATCTCGCGCACGCCGGTGCCGGCCTTCGCCGAGCAGGTGAGCGCGGTGTCGGCGGAGATGCCGATGATGTTCTCGACCTGCTCCTTGATCTTCTCCGGCTCGGCCGAGGGCAGGTCGATCTTGTTGATCACCGGGATGACGTGCAGGTGGTGGTCCACCGCCATGTAGGCGTTGGCGAGGGTCTGCGCCTCGACCCCCTGGGTGCCGTCGACGACCAGGAGCGCCCCTTCGCAGGCCGACAGCGACCGCGACACCTCGTAGGCGAAGTCGACGTGCCCCGGCGTGTCGATCAGGTTCAGGCGGTAGACGATGCCGTCGGCCGCCGTGTAGTCGAGCGCCACCGCGTGCGCCTTGATGGTGATGCCGCGCTCGCGCTCGAGGTCCATGTTGTCGAGCATCTGGTCGCTCATCTCGCGCAGCGTGTAGGCGCCGGCGAGCTCGAGGAACCGATCCGACAGGGTGGTCTTGCCGTGATCGATGTGCGCGATGATGCAGAAGTTGCGGATCCGCCGGGGCTCCATCTCAAAGCTCCAGGCGCGGCTCGGCGTTGAGATCGGGCGGCGCGGTGACGCCGGCGAGGTAGAGACGGCGCCCCACCGCGGCGATCATCGCGGCGTTGTCGACCGCCAGCGCCCGCCCGGCGACGAACAGCTCCAGCCCGGCGCGCTCCGCCTCCTCGGCCGCCCGGCGGCGGAGCCGCGAGTTGCACGCCACGCCGCCCGAGAGGCCGAGGGCGCGCGCGCCCTCGCGGTCGGCGACCGTCATCAGGCGACGCACCATGAATTCCACCACCTGCGCCTGGAACGACGCCATGAGATCGCGCGCCTCCTGCGACGGGTCGGCGGGAGCGGGGAAGGCGCGTTCCAGGTTCTTCGCCTGCGCGTGCCGGAGGGCGGCGGTCTTGAATCCGCTGAACGAGAAGTCGAGGCTGCCGTCGCTCATCTTCGGCCGCGGCAGCGGCACCGCCGTCTCGTCGCCGGTCGACGCCATCCGGTCGACCACCGGGCCGCCGGGGTAGCCGAGACCGAGCATCTTCGCCAGCTTGTCGAACGCCTCGCCGGCGGCGTCGTCACGCGTGCGCGCCAGGCGCGTGATCCGCTCGTCGGCGTCGACCCGGTAGAGCGCGGTGTGCCCGCCCGAGGCGACCAGGTGCACCGAGGGCGCCGGGAGGTCGCCGTGCTCGAGCCAGACCGAGCGCAGGTGCCCCTCGAGGTGGTTGACTCCGAGGAGCGGCACGCCGCGCGCCCAGGCGATCGCCTTGGCCGCCTGCAGGCCGACCAGGAGCGGGCCGACCAGGCCGGGGCCGTGGGTCACGGCCACCGCGTCGATCGCGTCGAGACCGACCCCGGCGCGCCGGAGCGCCAGGTCGATCACCAGATCGATCTGCTCGAGATGATGGCGCGACGCGAGCTCCGGCACCACGCCGCCGAATTCGCGGTGCGTCTCGGCCTGCGAGGCGATCACGTTCGACAGGATGGTCCGATCGCGGAGCACGGCGGCGGCGGTCTCGTCGCAGGAGGACTCGACTCCGAGGATCAGCGGCGTTCTGGTGCGGGTCATGGCGGCGGGGTCGCGCTCAGGCGCGCCCGGTGCCGGCGCGCGCGGCGGCGGCGCACAGGCGCGGCAGGCTCTCGTCGTAGGGCGGGCGCGCCACCCCCGCCTCGGTCACGATCGCCGCGACCAGGCGCGCCGGCGTGACGTCGAAGGC
>DATKFL010000427.1:0-2027 GCA_035511355.1 Dongiaceae bacterium | reverse complement strand
GCTCCGGGACGCCGGCGTCGAGTTTCTCGACGGCGCGCTCGCCAACCCGGCGCTCCGCGTGCAGCACCTGCAGGCGATGCTGCGCAGCCGATCGATCAACGCCGAGCTGATCCGCCGGATCGCGAAGAGCCCGATCTGGACCAAGTTCAACCGGGTGCGGCGCGCCATCGTCCTGCATCCGAGGACGCCGCGACCGCTGGCGATGAATCTCCTGCCGACCTTGCGATGGGCCGACCTCCTGCAGGTGTCGGGCACGCCGGCGCTGGCGGTGGGGCTGCGCAGCGGCGCGCTCACGATCCTCGGCCTCCGGCTTCCCGAGTTGAGCCTCGGCGAGAAGATCACCCTGGCGCGCAGCGCCCCGCCGCCGCTTCTGGGGCTGCTCCTGCGCGAGTCGTCGGTGGAGGTGGTCCGCGCGGCGCTCGAAAACCGGCACGCGCAGCCTGACGAGGTGGCGCCCCTCGTGGACGAAGCGGAGACCGCGCCGGGCATCCTCCGGGCGATCGCCGAATCGCCCCGCTTCGCCGGTCGCGACGATCTGCGCCTGGCGCTGGCCGCCCACCCGCGGACTCCGGCGCCGGTCGCGCTTCGACTTCTCGGTCGCATGGAACCGCCTGAGCTGGCTCGGCTTCTGGCCGATGCGGCGCTTCCCGTGCTGATTCGGGTGGCGGCGACCAGGCGGCTTGCCGAGGGTCCTGCCGCGATCCGCCGATCGAATAGATAAGCCATTGCAGATAAATTACTTATCCGTGTTTGACAAAGCCTGACCCCCTCCTTATTATTTGCCCCCGCGCGTGCATCCCGGCGTCTTCCGCCGGGCAGGACGGCGCCGGCGTGAGCATGGCGAGCTTCGGCGAATCACTGCGGCGAGAGCGGGAGCTGCGCGACATCTCCCTCCGCGAAATTGCGGACGCGACCAAGATCAACCTGCGCTATCTCGAAGCCCTCGAACAGAACCGCTTCGACATCCTGCCGGGCGGCGTGTTCAACAAGGGGTTCATTCGCGCCTACGCGCGCTTCATCGGCGCGGACGGCGAGTCGCTGGTCGACCTGTACCTGCAGGAAACCGCACCGCGCGACACCGGAGCGCCCTCCGCTTCCGGGAATTCGCCGGGACTGCTGCGCCTGGCGGAGCCGCCCGCGCGCCGCGCCGACCCGGCACCGACACCGGCCGCGCCGACCGGCGCCGCGAAGCCGGTGACCCCGGTCCCCTTCCCGGCGGCCGGTTCGCCCGGGGCGTCGCAGCCGATCGCCGAAGCGCGCTCCGCGCCGGCGCCGCGACCGGTCGCGCCGCTGCGGATCGCGACCGCCCCGGCGCATCACGAGCCGCTCACGGAGCGCGCCGCAGCCCTCGCCGCGATCACCAACCCGAATCTCGCCGCGCAGCTGGCGCCGCGCCGCCGCCCCCGGCTGACTCCCGGCATCGCGCTCGCGGCTGGAGGTGTCCTGCTCGCGGGCGGGATCGCCATCCTGGTCACCCGCGGGCTCGGCGCGGGCGATCGCGCCCGACACCAGACCGCTTCGGCCGCCGGCGTCGCGTTGAACAGCGACGCGGAGAGCGCCGGAGGCGCCACGCCGCTCGACGCTTCGCTCGCTCCCTCGATCGACTCCGCCGCCGCGCCGCCGCTCTCGTCGCCGGAGGGAACGACGGCCGGATCGATCGGCGTCGCCGGCGCGCCCCTCGACCCGGCTCCCGCCACACCGAAACTCCAGGCGCTCCCGGGCGACCCCGCAGCGTCGCCGACCCCGGCGGCCCCGGCGCGTCCGCGGACGCCGCCGGTCGGATCGTCCCCGACGGCGCGCGACGGAGGACCTGCCGCGTCCGCGCCGGCGAACCTGCCCGCACCGGCCGAGGAACCGGCCCGTCCCCCCGTCACTCCCGGCATGGAGTTCCGCATCGAGGCGACCAATCAGGTCTGGGTGCAGGTCTCGTGCGACGGCGAGGACCGCGTGAACCGGATGCTCCAGGCCGGCGAGGGGGCGTCGCTCCGGTGCCTGAGCGCGGTGAAGGTCAGCGTCACCGACGGAGG
>DATKFL010000426.1:0-2508 GCA_035511355.1 Dongiaceae bacterium | reverse complement strand
CCTGCACATCCGTTGAAGAGGACCGGATGCTAGATGCCGCCCGGATCGCGCGTCAAGAAGCGGCCGAGGCGCGTGTCGAGGTCGGGCCCGATGCGCTTATACTCCGCCGGTCCAGTCAACCCGGTAACCGGAGGTGTCGTGATGCGCGTCGACCGCTCGATGGCACGGTTCGCCCTGCTCCTTCTTCCCGCGGCCGTCGTCCTCGGCTGCGGTGCAGGCGCGAAGCCGCCCGAGCCGGCGCCCGCCGCGACGCCCGCGTCGAGTGCCGGCGCGACCACCGGAGGCCTCGACCGCACCATCCTGCCGATTCCCGAGCCGACACCCCCGACCCTGACCGAGCTCGACGCCCGCAAGGCGACGGCGCCGCCGCGTTTCGAGGTGAAGGCGCCGGCCGGCGCGCCCAACGTCCTGGTCGTCCTCATCGACGACATCGGCTTCGGGCACTCGAGCGCCTTCGGCGGGCCGGTGCACATGCCCACCGCCGAGCGGATGGCGGCCGAAGGGCTGCGCTTCAACCGGTTCCACACCACGGCGCTCTGCTCGCCGACGCGCACGGCGCTCCTGACCGGGCGCAACCATCACATCAACAACGCCGGCGCGATCATGGAGCTGGCGACCGCCTTCCCCGGGAATACCGGCATTCGCCCGGAGAGCGTCGCGCCGCTCGCCGAGATCCTGCGCCTCAATGGCTACAGCACCGCCGCCTTCGGCAAGTATCACGAGACCCCGCCGTGGGAGGTGTCGGTCTCGGGTCCCTACGACCGCTGGCCGACCCGCTCCGGTTTCGACAAGTTCTACGGCTTCATCGGCGGCGAGACCAACCAGTGGGCGCCGGCGATCTACGACGGCGTGACCCGCGTGGAGCCGCCGCACGACCCGAACTACCACTTCACCACCGACATGACCAACCAGGCGATTGCCTGGGCGCGCTTCCAGCACGCCATGACCCCCGACAAGCCGTTCTACATGTACTTCGCCACCGGGGCGACGCACGCCCCGCACCACGCCCCGAAGGAGTACAGCGCGAAGTACCGCGGCAAGTTCGACCAGGGGTGGGACAAGCTGCGCGAGGAGACCTTCGCCCGGCAGAAGGAGCTGGGCGTCGTGCCGCAGTCGGCCAGGCTCACGCCGCGTCCCGCCGAGATCCCGGCGTGGGACTCGATCCCGGCCGACAAGCGGCGCCTGTTCTCGCGCCAGATGGAGGTCTTCGCCGGCTTCGGCGAGCACACCGACCACGAGATCGGCCGGCTCTTCGATGCGATCGCCGACATGGGCGTGCTCGACAACACGCTGGTCTTCTACATCATCGGCGACAACGGCTCGAGCGCCGAGGGCGGTCCGGAGGGGACCTACAACGAGATGCTGGCGCTGAACGGCATCATCTCCGACACCACCTCGCAGATGAAGCACTACGACGACTGGGGCGGACCGAAGACCTTCCCCCACTTCGCGGTGGGTTGGGCGCACGCCGGCGACACGCCGTTCCAGTGGACCAAGCAGGTGGCGTCGCACTTCGGCGGCACGCGCAACCCGCTCATCGTGCGCTGGCCTGCGAAGATCAAGGCGAAGGGCGAGGTGCGGTCGCAGTTCGCGCACGTCATCGACGTCGCGCCGACCGCGCTCGAGGCGGCCGGCATCCCGCAGCCGACGATGGTCGACGGCACCAAGCAGTACCCGATGGACGGCGTCTCGATGCTGTACGCGTTCGACGATCCCGCGGCCGCCGAGCGGCACACCACCCAGTACTTCGAGATGTTCGGCAACCGCGCCATCTACCACGACGGCTGGGTCGCCGCGACCCGCCACTCGATCCCCTGGGTCATGACCGAGATGCCCCCCTTCGAGCAGGACAAGTGGGAGCTGTACCACGTCGCCGAGGACTTCAGCGAGGCCGACGACCTCGCCGCGTCGAACCCGGACAAGCTCAAGGAGCTTCAGGATCTGTTCACGAAGGAGGCGATTCGGAATCATGTCCTCCCGATCGACGACCGGCGCGCCGAGCGCTTCGATGCGGCCATCGCCGGGAGGCCGGACCTGCTCGGCAAGCGCACGTCGATGACCCTCTACGAGGGGATGACCGGGATCACCGAGAACGCCTTCATCAATCTCAAGTCGCGCTCGCACAGCGTCACCGCCGACGTCGATCTGGCGAAGCCGGGGACCGGGGGCGTGATCATCGCGCAGGCCGGCCGGTTCGGCGGCTGGACGCTCTACATGAAGGGGGGCCGCGCGCGCTACACCTACAACTACGGCGGCCTGGAGTGGACGACGATCGAGTCGCCGCAGCCGCTCGCTCCCGGAAAGCACACGATCCGGCTCGACTTCGAGTACGGCGGCGGCGCTCCCGGGACCGGCGGCACCGCGCGCCTGTCGGTCGACGGCAAGCCGGCCGGCGAGAAGAAGGTCGGGAAGATGATGCCGTACGCCTACTCCGCCGATGAAGGGGTCGACGTCGGGCGCGACAACGAGACGCCGGTCTCCGAGGACTACAAGGAAGGCGACAACGCG
>DATKFL010000425.1:0-11597 GCA_035511355.1 Dongiaceae bacterium | reverse complement strand
AACGAGCCGGCGGGACTTCTGGGCTTCCTGTACAGCAACCCGTTCGAACCGATTGTCGTGAAGAGCGCCCGCATCGACGTCGACGTCCTGCCGGCGTCCCGCATCGCCAGCATCGTGTCGCTCTCGGCGTCGCGCGCCGAGGTGCGACCGGGCGAGAAGTTCCGGGTCGACGCCACGCTGGCCGAGTTCCGCGGCCGCGAGCGAACCGTCTCCTTCGACGTCGCGCTCCCCGAGGACACGCCGGCCGGGGAGATCCAGATCGCGGTCGGCGGCGGCGCGGCGCTCGACGGGCTCGATCGGCGCGTCCTCGAGCGCCAGATCGTGCAGGCCGCCAATCTCGGCGACCTCCTGCGACTGATCGACCGGCAGCGCACGACGCAGGCGATCTACCTGCGCGCCAGCCGCCGCTCCCCCTCGGCCATCGTCCGGAGCGAACTGCTCCCGGAGCTCCCGCTCTCGATTTTCAGCGTCTACAACAACCCCCGGCTCAACGCCGATTCCACCCCCGTGATGGAGGCGCCGGTGTACGAGGCGTCGAAGGATCAGGACGTGGTGGTGGTCGGCGGTCGCCGCATCTCCGTCAAGGTCAAATGATGCCGATGCCCCGCGTTCCGGCGCGCCGCCTCCTCGCGGCCGCCGCGTTGATCCTGCTCGGCTCCACCGTTCCGGTCGGGGCGGTCACCTCGAGGTTCTTCCGGCAGCGCGACCGCGCCGATTTCGATCTCGGCGAGCCGAAAGGCGTGTCGCTGTCGGTCGAAGGGCCGATCCGTCTCGGCGCGCTCCTCGAGCCGCTCTACGAGCCGGAGCAGCCGTACATCTGGGCCCTGGCGGCCGGGCCGCGCGGGGTGATCTACGCCGCCGGCGGCAACGACGGCGTCGTCTACCGGCTCGAGCCCGGCGGCAAGCCGGCGCCGTTCCTCCAGGTCGACGAGGCCGAGGTGCACGCGCTCGCGGTCGACGACCGCGGCAACATCTTCGCCGGCACCGCGCCCGGAGGGCGGGTCTACAAGTTCGGCCCCGACGGCAAGCGGATCTGGGACTGCGACACCGGCGAGAAGTACGTCTGGGCCCTGGCGCTCGACCGCAAGGGCGGCGTGTACGCCGGCACCGGCACCGATGGCCGGCTCGTCGCGGTCGACTCCGGCGGCGCGAAGCGCGTCCTGTACGACAGCGCCGAGACGCACGTGCGCGCCCTCGCGCTCGACGCGCAGGGGAATCTTCTTGCGGGCACGGACGGCCATGGTCTCGTGATCCGCGTCGCCCCCGACGGTCGCGCGACGGTCCTCTACGATGCGCCGCTCACCGAGATCGTGGCGCTGGCGCCGGCCGCCGACGGCACGCTCTACGTCGCCGCGGCGGGCGAGGCGGGGCGTGGCCAGAGCGCGCCCCCCGCGCCGGGATCGCGTCCGCCGGGTTCGAGCGGGGGAACCAACGAGCCGCCACGCGACAGCAGCCAGCAGCCGCCGCCTTCGTCGCCGTCGCAGGACACCTCCCCGTCCGGATCACCCTCCGAGCAGCGGATCACGCTCGGCATCGAAGGGAAGGTCCTCGCCGTCTCGCCCGACGGCTACGGGCGCGAGGTCTGGGCCGCGGGGCAGGAGGCGATCCTGAGCCTGGCGCTGCGAAGCGACGGCGCGCTCCTCATGGGATCGGGGAGCCAGGGCCGGATCTACGCGCTCGACCCGCGCGGCAACGTCAGCGAAATCGCGCGCAGCGCCTCGTCGCAGGTCACGAGCCTCGCGCGCCGTCACGATGGGTCGGGCAAGGACGAGGAGATCCTGGTCGGTGGGAGCAACCTCGGGAGCGTCGCGCTTCTCAGGTCGGGATACGCCCCCACCGGCGACTACGAATCGCGGGTGTTCGACGCGCAATCGTTTGCGACCTGGGGCCGCCTGTCGTGGAAGGCGGAGCAGCCGCAGGGCACCGGGATTTCCTTCCGGGTGCGTACCGGCAACACCGAAGACCCGGACGCCACCTGGTCGGACTGGAGCGCCGACCTCACCGACGCCGCCGGCGCGGCGATCGATCGGCCGTCGGCCCGCTTCCTGCAGTGGCGCGCCACGCTCAAGACCTCGAACCCGGGGCGCACGCCCGAGCTCCGGGAAGTGACCGCCATCTACATGCAGAAGAACCTGCCGCCGGAGTTCCGCAAGATCGAGGCGCTCCCGACCGGCGTGTCGCTGCAGTCGGTGCCGCCGTCGCCCCCCGGGCCGCCGGGCGACCCCAAGCCGGGCGCGAGCGACGACACCGGGATCAGGCGGCGAGCGAAACCGATGTCGCGCCGCGGCTTCGACCCCGGCGCGCGCAGCGTGCAGTGGCAGGCGGGCGATCCGAACGACGACGACCTCGTCTACGACGTCCAGTACCGCGCCCTCGACGAGACCGCCTGGAAGACGATCCGGCGCGGCGTGGCGGAGGACTTCGTCACCTTCGACGGGAACGCGCTCCCCGACGGAACCTATCTCGTCCGCGTTGTCGCCAGCGACGCGCCGTCGAACCCCGGCGGCCAGGCGCTCACGAGCGAGAAGATCTCGCCCGCCTTCGACGTCGACAACACGCCGCCGCGCATCGAGCACCTGAAGGCGGCGGCGGAGAAAGGCGGCCTCCGGGTCTCGTTCGGCGCCGCCGACGGGTTCAGCGTCCTCCGGGACGCGGCGGTCTCGGTCGACGCCGGCGACTGGAGCGCCGTGCGGCCGCAGGACGGACTGCACGACGCCCTCACGGAGTCCTACGACGTGGTCCTGCCGTCACCGGGGGCGGGGGAGCACAGCGTCGTCGTGCGGGTGTTCGACGCCGCGGGGAACGCCGGGTCGGGACGGGTGGTTCTCACCGCGCCCTGAGGAACGCGCCGCCCCTCAGTTGCCGCGAAACCAGTGGAACCAGCGGTGCGCCCACGAATCGTGCGATCGGTCATGGTCGCAGGACTCGCGCGGCTCGGTCCCGTCGATGAACATCTCTTCCTGGGATTCGGGGCAGTGCCACCCCGAGAGCTTGCCGGTCGTCGGGTCGATGTCCGCGCGGGTGAAGCCCTCCGGCTCGTCCCAGGTCGCGCCGTCGAGATGCGCCGCCTGCGCCAGGTCGGCCCAGATCGGCATCGCCAGCGTCGCACCGCCCAGCCTGAGCGGCCGGTTGTTGTCGAATCCGACCCAGACCAGCGCCAGGAAATCGGGCGTCAGGCCGACGAACCAGGCGTCGCGGCCGTCGTCGGTGGTGCCGGTCTTGCCGGCGACGTCGGTGCCGAGCCGCCAGTCGGAGAGCCCCGCCGCGGTGCCGTAGCGCACCACGTCGCGCATCAGATCGATGGTCAGGTAGGTCGCCTGCGAGGACGCGACGCGCCGGATCTCCGTCCCCGGGACGTCGAGGGCGCGGCCGCGCCCGTCGATCGCCGCGAGGAGTGCGCGCGGCGACGCGCGTCGCCCGAGGTTGGCGAACGACGTGAAGGCGGCGGCGATCTCGAGAGGGGTCACTTCGAACGTGCCGAGAGCGAGCGACGGCACCGGCTCCAGCGGCGAATCGATGCCGCACCGCCGCGCGGTGCGCACTACCTGGTCGAGGCCGATCGACTCCGCCGCCCGGATGGTCGGCACGTTCAGGGAGTTCGCGAGCGCCATGCGCGCCGTCACCGGTCCGCGGAACTCGCGATCGTAGTTGAGCGGCGTCCAGGTCTTGCCCGCCACCACCTCTTCGAGGGGCTCGTCTTCGAGCACGGTCGCGGCGGTGAAGCGGTCGTCGGCGGCGTCCTGCGACTGCGCGAACCCGGCGAGGTAGACGAACGGCTTGAACAGCGATCCGGGCTGGCGGCGGGCCTGCGCCACGCGGTTGAACTGCGACTCGCCGTAGTCGCGTCCGCCGACCATCGCGAGGACGGCGCCGTCCGCGGGCCGGAGCGCCACGATGGCGCCCTGGAGACGCCCGCCCGGCATCGATCGGAGCGTCCGGTTGTCGCGCTCGTCGCGCGCGAGCCGTGACTCGAGGACCCGCTCGGCGCGCGCCTGCAGGAGCGGGTCGAGCGTCGTGAAGACCCGCAGGCCGTCGCCGCCGGTCCGCGCCAGGCCGTCCTCGCGCAGCTTTTCGGCGACATAGTCCAGGAAATAGGGCGCCGTGCGCGACTCGTCGGAGGGCTCCGGGCGGAGCCGCAGCGGCGCCTGGAGCGCCGCCTTGAGCGCGTCCTCCTTGATGAAGCCGGCCTCGCGCATGAGCCGGAGGACGAGGTCGCGGCGCTCCTTCGCCGCTTCCGGGTGACGGTACGGGTGATAGCGGCCGGGCGACTGGATGAGTCCGGCGAGCAGAGCCGATTCCGGCAGGTCGAGGTAGCGCGCCTCCTTGCCGAAGTAGTGCCGCGACGCTGCGCCGACGCCGAGGATCGCGAACGGCCCGCGCTGCGCGAGGTAAATCTCGTTCAGGTAGCGTTCGAGGATGGCGTCCTTGCCGCGGGTCATCTCGAGTCCCACCGCGGCGAGCGTCTCCCAGGCCTTGCGGGTAAAGGTGCGATGGTCCTGATCGTTGTACAGGTTCTTCGCCAGCTGCTGCGTGATCGTGCTGCCGCCCTGGACGACCTCCCCCTCGCGCACGTTGGCGAAGAAAGCCCGGGCGATCCCGATCGGGTCGACGCCCGGGTGGCTCTCGAAGCGGCGGTCCTCGACCGCGATCACGGCCTCTTTGAGAGTGTCAGGCAGCTCGTCCAGGCGCACCGGCAGGCGCTCCTCGCGCACGTCCCCCGACAGGATGCCGAGCGGCTCCGCCTCGATCGCGGCGCCGTCGACCTTGCGGCCGCTCTTCGCCTCCTCGACGCCGGCGATCCGGCCCGATGACAGCCGCAGCCGCACCGTGCGCGGCTCGGGCGATCCGCCCGGGCCGTCGTAGCGGTTGAGGGCGATTTCCCACGATCGCCAGTGGGTCGAGAACTCGCCCGGTGTGCGGGTCGCCCCGTCGACCTTGCGATATCCGAGGCGGGTGAGGCGCTCGGCGAGGTCCTCGGTGGTCACCGGCGTCCCCTCGGCCAGGAAGAAGGGGGAGGCGTAGACCCGCACCGGCGGCGGTGTCGAGCGCTGCGCGAAGCGCCAGTTGACGTCGAGACAGGCGATGGCGAAGGCGCCGACGAGCGCGACCAGGGCGGCAAGCGGCAGGAGCAGGGTCAGTCGCCGCGATCGGCGCCGCCCGGCGCCCGCGGGTGTGGATGACGCCATGCGGGACTCCGGTCAGAAGCCTGCGATGTCTCGGACCGCGCTAGTCTATCACCCGGCGCGGCGGCCGCCCCGGGCGCGGCGGGTCAGTGCTCGGAGGAGTTGCGCGGCGGAAAATCGTCCTCGTACGACGCCCGGAAGAGGGTCGAGAGATCGCCGTCGAGGATGTCGCCGGGGATCGAGTCGCGGTCGAGGATGACCTTGTTGCGCGTGGTCCGCTTGGCGCGGTAGAGCGCCTCGTCCGCCGCGCGCAGGAGGTCGGCCTCGGTCCGCAGCGCGGCGTTCGCCGGGATCGACGCCAGCCCGATGCTCACCGTGATTCGCACGAGGAACTCCTTGTGCCGGTAGACGTGCTCCTCGGTCGCCTTGCGCACCCGCTCGGCGACCACCGCGGCGCGGATGGCGTCGGTGTTCGGCAGGATCATCAGGAACTCCTCGCCGCCGTACCGCCCGACGATGTCGATCTCGCGCGCGTTGTCGACCAGGACCCGGGCGAATTCGGCCAGGACCTGGTCGCCGCAGTCGTGGCCGTACTTGTCGTTCACCTGCTTGAAGTGGTCGAGATCGACGAGCATCAGCGTCAGCGGCGATCCGTAGCGCCGGGCGCGCTTGAACTCCTCCGCGAGGCGGCGCTTGAGGTAGCGGTCGTTGTGCAGGCTGGTCCGGTCGTCGGTGACCGTCAGCTTGAGAAGCTTCTCGTTGGCGTCGCGCAATTGCCGGTTGGCGCGCTCGAGCGAGGTGTAGAGGTAGCGCTTCTTGAGCGACGCGCGCATCACGGCGTCGAGCTCGTCGAAGTGGAACGGCTTGACGATGAAATCGTCGGCGCCGCCCCGGAGCGCCTCGATCTTCGTCTTGACGTCGCGCTTCACGGTCATGACGACCAGCGGCACGGTCGACATGTCGCGGTCGCGTTTCGCGGCGCGGATGACCGCCAGCCCGTCGGGCGGCGGAATGAGCAGATCGAGAAGCACGAGGTCGGGGCGGTCACCGCCGATCCGCTGCAGCGCCTCGGCGCCGTCCTTCGCGGTCAGCACCTCGTACCCTTCCATCGTCAGCCAGCGGGCGAGGAGGTCGACGCTGTCCTGGTCGTCGTCGACGACCAGGATGCGGAACCGCCGGGTGGGCGGCGTCTGCGGGCGCGGGGTGCCGCTCTGGGGTGTGAGGTTCATCTCGGTCACGAGGGGTGCGCGGACTCCGTGTCTCGGTTCGCGGCCGCAGATTGTATACCATCATGACGCGGGGCGGGCAACGGAAAACCCTGTCCTATCAAGGGTTTTCATGGATCGCGGCACGTCGGTCGCCCGGCGCGGGCGTCGGCCGGGCGACAGCGGCGTCAGGGAGCGGACGGCCTGGCGCCGAGCCCGGCGAGAAACTCCCGGTGGCGCGCGAAGGCGTCGAACGCCTGCTCGTTGTCGACCGGCAGGACGTTGAGGGCGCCGAGGAGCGGCAGCCATTCGGGCTTCTTGATCCCCATCGAAACGATCGGCAGGAAGGTCAGCAGGGCGTTGTCGCTTTCCCCGAGCATCCGGGTGACGTTCCCACCGAAGAGTCGATCGATGCAGCCGCGCGCCTGCGCGGGGTGGGGCGCGCCGCGCAGCAGCATGGCGACGTGCGGCACCACGACCGCCCCGTAACCCAGCCCATCGGGAATGCGCAGGCCGACCGGTTGCGCCTCCCGTCCGGCGAGCGTCGCCTGGTCGAAATCGAGCACTCCCCAGGCGACCTCTCCCGAAGCGACCAGCCGGCGCACCTCGGCGTCGCCGTCGACCAGGCGGTTTCCGGCCGCGGCGGCTTTTCGATAGAAGTCGACGCCGCGTTCGTCCCCCAGGCGGGAGATCAGGGCGGCGGCCTGGAAGGCCGACGACCCAAGGGTCGGACGGGTCATCGCCGCCTTCCCTGCCCAGGGACCGGTGAACAGAGCGTCGAGCGACTCCGGGGCTTCGCTGCGATCGATCAGGTCGCGGTTGTAGGCGATGACCCTCGGATTGCCGGCGTACCCAAGCCATCGGAAGCCCGGGTCGTGATACTGGGGCGGCACGGGCCGCGCACGCGCCGCCCGGTAGGGCGTGGCGAGGCCCTCGCGCGCCAGGCCGACGGCCGTGAGCGACCCGTTCCCGAGAAAGACGTCCGCGCGGCCGGCGACCGCTTCCTGGTGCAGCCGGGTCAGGAACTGATCGGGGGCGTCCTCCTGGTAGACGGCCTGGACGGTCATCCCCGAGCGGTCGGCAATCATCTTCAGGAGGGGGCCGGTCAGGGAGCGCGGGGTCTCGACGTAGACCACCACCTCGCCCTCCGCCGGCACCTCGACCGTTTCCTCCGGCTGGAGGTCGGCGTCGGGCGGGCGGCAGGCGCCGAACAGGAGCGCCGCGCCAAGAAGGAGGAGCGGCAACCGGGCGCGCATCGGAAAACCGACGACGGAACGCATCGACGTAACCTAGCAGAAAGCGCGATCCGGGAGTACGCCGGAGACCCCGACGATCCCCTGCGGCCGGACGGTTTTCCACTACAATGGGCGGCCATGAACGGGATCCCCTCCGTCAAGCGCGCGATCGGCTCGCGCGGCGCCATCCGGGCGGTCGAGCCCGCGGAGGGAGCGGTCCGCACCGACGGCGGCGACCAGCCGCTCGAAGTGGTCCGCTGCACCTACCGTCCACCCGACGCGGACTTCTACTGCTGGAAGTTCGGCGTCTGGTACAACCTCATGGACTGCTGCGACCGCCACTACGACCAGACCTACACCGGATGCGTCGATTGCGGCCAGGGACGCAACAACCTGCGCCAGAACCGCACCACCTACGCCGAGCGCCGCGCGCAGAGTCGGCGTCGCGGGAGGCCGGGGACCGATCCCCGGGACTAGTCGCTGGATCGAATCCTCGCCGGTGGAGAGATCGTCGACGGCACCGGGCGGCCCCGGTACCGCGCCGATCTCGGCCTCGAGGGGGATCGGATCGCCGCCATCGCCCCCCGTCTCGATCCCCCCGGCGTGCCGCGCCTCGACGCGACCGCGCGCGTGATCACCCCGGGCTTCATCGACCTGCACTCGCATTCGGAGCTCTGCTACGCGCTGCCGCTGGCGCGCCAGGCGGCGCTCCTCGAAGGGCGCGTGCGCCAGGGAGTCACGACCGACCTGGTCGGCAACTGCGGCATCGGCTGCGCGCCGGTGGGCCCGGCGACGGCGGCCGAGGTGCGCCGCATCGCCGGCTTCATCGCGCCGGCCGGCGTCGGGTGGGAATGGGGGAGCATGGCGGAGTTCCTCGCGCACCTCGATCGGGGCGGGGTCCTGATCAACGTGGCGACGCTCGTGGCGCACGGTCCGGCGCGCGCCGCCGCGATGGGCAGCCGCGCCGGGCGGCCGACGGACGACGAGGCGCGCCGTCTCGAGCGCGCCGCGCGGGTCGCCGTCGAGGAGGGGGCGTTCGGCGTCTCGTTCGGTCTCATCTACCCTCCCGGGCAGTTCGCCGACACCGGCGAGCTGGTCGGCGTCGCGCGCGCCGCCGGCGAGGCGGGCGGTTTCGCGGCCTTCCACCAGCGGGGCAGCAGCCGCGCGACGCTGCTGCCGGCGGTGCGCGAGATCGTCGAGGTCGGTCGGCGCGCCGGAACGCCGGTGCATCACTCGCACGTCGAGACGGTCGGTCCGCGCGCCTGGCAGGGGACCATCGAGGTGCTCGCCGAGCACGCGCGCGCCGACGCCGAGGGGGTGGCGCTCAGCGGTGACGTCATTCCCTACACGGCGGTCTGCACCACCCTGGTGGCGCTCTTCCCGCCCTGGTCGCTCGATGGCGGGGTCGCGGCCCTTCTCGATCGCCTGCGCGACCGGGCGACCCGTGCGCGCATCGGCGAGGAGGTGGCGACGCGCGACGCCGTCTGGCCGCCGTGGGAGGACCCGGCGCGCTTCACGATGAACATCGCGCGCGAGTGCGGCTGGGATCGGATCCGGCTGGCGCATGTCGAGGGGAGCGCCAACAAGCGGCACGAACAGGCGAGCCTCGCGGCGATCGGCCGCGCGCGCGGCGTCGAGCCGTTCGACGCGCTGTGCGACCTCCTGATCGAGGAGGAGGGGGTCGCGACCCAGCTCATCTTCGGCATCTCCGGCGACGATCGCGGCGACGCGGACCTTCTGCCGCTCCTGGCCGACGCGCGGCTGGCGATCGTCAGCGACGCGTGGGAGATCGGCTCCGGCAGTCCGCACCCGGGCGCCTACGGCGCCTTCCCCCGGGTTCTCGGGCACTACGTGCGGGAGCGGCGGGTGCTCGGGCTCGAGGAGGCGGTGCGCAAGATGACCTCCCTGCCGGCGGCGCGGCTGGGGCTCAACGATCGGGGCGTGCTGCGCGAGGGGGCCCGTGCCGACCTGGTCGTCCTCGACCCGGAGCGGGTGGCGGCGCGCTCCGACTACGCGACGCCGCGCACGCCCCCCGCGGGGATCGAGCATGTCTTCGTCAACGGCCGCCAGCTCGTGGACGGCGAGGCCTTCCGGCCCGCGCCGGCGGGCGCGGTGCTCCGGAGGGTGGCGTGACCGGGCCGGGTCCCGCGGGGGTGCGCAGGTCGCGGCGCGTGGCGATGTTCGTGGCCGCGGTCGCCGCGATCGGCTTCGGAGTGGCGGGTGGCGCCGCTCCGAAGCTCAAGGAAGGCGCCAGTCTCGAAGACCTGTACCACGCCAACAATCGCGGCGCGGCGCTGATGGAGCAGTACCGGAGCGCGCAGGCGATGGAGGAGTTCTCCAAGGTCACCGACCTGGCCCCCGGCTGGGCGCCGGGCCAGGCCAATCTCGGCCTGGCGGCGCTGTACGCCCGCCAGACCGACACCGCCGAGAAGGCGTTTGTCGAGGCGATCCGTCTCGACCCGCGGCGGGTGCAGGGGGCGTACGGCCTCGCCCTCCTTTACAAGGGGCAGGGGAAGGGGCCGGAAGCGATCGCCGCCTTCGAAAAGGCCCGGGCGCTCGACCCCGAGGATCCCGACATCCTCTATAACCTCGGCGTCCTGTTCGGGCGCGAGCGCCGGTTCCCCGAGGCGATCGCGGCGCTCGACCGGGCGCGGCAGATCGACCCCAACAACATGTCGGTGCGCTACCAGTTGGCGCGCGCCCTCCTGCAGTCGGGGAACAAGACCCGGGGCGAGACCGAGATGGCGGCCTACCAGAAGCTGGCCGCCAACCCGAAGTTCGCGCAACCGACCGGGAACCAGTATGGCGAGGCCGGGCGCTACGCCCTCGTGGTCGTCGACTACCGCGACCTCGGCGGGCCGCCGGCACCCGCGGACCCGATCGTCGTGCGGTTCAGCGACGCGACCGCCACGTCGGGGGTCACCTTCAAGCATGCGGGTCCCGGTGGCGGCGCGGCCGGGGGCGGCGCGTCGATCGCGGCGCGCGGCTCGGGCGTCGGGCTCGGAGACCTCGACGGCGACGGCCGCGTCGATCTCGTGTTCGCGAATGCCGACGCCGCCGGGAAGGCGGGACCCGCGGTCTTCCGGAACCGCGGCGAGTTCGTCTTCGAGGAAATCACCGCCGCGTCGCAGCTTGCCTACCACGGCGCCGGGCTCGGCGTTGCGCTCGGCGACTACGACAACGACGGCGATCTCGACGTCGCGCTCACCGGCAGCGCGGGGCTCGCGCTCTGGCGCAACGACGGAGCCGCCCGGTTCGACGACGTGACCGCAGCGGCGGGCGCGTCGGTCGCCGGGGTCGCCACCGGCGCCGCCTGGGGGGACGTCGACCACGACGGCGACCTCGATCTCTACGTGCCGCGCCTGTCCCCGGCCGCGGGGAAGCCGGCCGGCGCGGCGCTCCTCCTCAACCGCGGGGACGGCACCTTCGCCGAATCGGCGGCGGCGCTCAAGCTTCAGGGCCCGACGGGGGGCGCGGTCGGCGCCCTGTTCAGCGATCTCGATCTCGATCGCGACATCGACGTCGTGGTCTCGGCGGCCGGCGGTCCCGACGCGCTCCTCGACAACCGCCGCGATCAGGGGTTCGCCGACGCCGGCCGGGCCGCGGGGTTGGCGGCGAAGGGGGCGGGTCGCGGCGTGGCGTCCGGGGACGTCGACGGCGACGGCCGGCCGGACCTGGTCTTCGCCTCGGGGACCGCGGGGGGCAACGTCCTGCTGATCAACGGCGCGCGCCGGCCGATGAGCCGGCACCTCCTGCCCTCGCCGCGCGGCGGGGTGACCTACGGCGTGACGCTCTTCGACGCCGACAACGATGGCGACCTCGATCTCTTCGCCGTCGGGTCGGCCCTGCTCTATCTCAGGAACGACGGGCGCGCGCGGTTCACCGACGCCACCGCCGAAGCCGGGCTCGAGACGTTGTCGTTCAAGGACGGTCGCGCGGTCGGCGCCGCCGATTTCGACGGTGACGACGACCTCGACCTCGTGACCACCCAGAACAACAAAAAAACGCTCCCCCCCCACAACGAGGACGGACAC
>DATKFL010000424.1:0-9946 GCA_035511355.1 Dongiaceae bacterium | reverse complement strand
GGGCCGGAACGCCTTCGCGGTCGGCGGCGGGGTCGGAGATCCGGGGGCCATCGGCGTGCGCCCGGAGGACGACGCCGGCGAGGTCGCGCCGGCGGGCGGCGTGGGGGCGGTCCGCATCGCGTCGGGCTCGATCTGCGGCGTGACCATCCGCCCGGCGCCGGCGGCCTCCTTGAGGGCGGCGCTCCGGGAGAGGTCGAGCGGCTCCAGGTCGCCGTTGGCGCGCCGCATCGAGGCGAACCGACCGAGCGGCGTGCTCTGGTCTTCGAGCAGGCGCGCGGTCTCCTCCTGGGTCGGAACCGCCGGCAGCGGGGAGTCGACCAGCCTCGGCTGGATCGGCGGGTGCTGCTCGAACCCGAGGCGCAGGCCGAAGACGATGAAGTCGAAGCCGGCATCCGAGCCGGCCGGGCCGTTCACCACCAGCTCGTCGCTCGACACCGAGGTCACGGTCAGGGGCACCGCCGCGCCGCGCGCGGTGACGTGCGCCGTGAGGCCGATGTCGGGGTTGGTCACGAGCGCGAACGACGGGCTGAGCGGCACGCGCGCCGCGCCGTCCTTGAGGCGCCCGGTGCCGCGGGTGTACGTGCCGGCCTCGTCCCCCTCGAGCGCCGCGAAGACGACGACCTTCTCCGGGTCGAGGGGGTCGTTCTGCACGAACGACTTGATGCCGTTGCCGAGAATCGTGTAGAGGCTGCTGCCGTTGTAGTAGGCGAGGTTGGCGTAGACGTACTGCGGGAAGTGCTCGAAGTGGCCGCCCATCGAGTTGCCGAGGCCGACCACCCCGGTCGCCCCCGCGCCGAGGTCGGCGTAGGACGCTCCGCCGGCCTGCTCGAAGTGCCCGCCCGAGCCGGTGCCGCGCCCGTAGATGCCGTAACCGTACTGCCCGGCGTAGGCCTCGCTCCCGGTGAGCGTGTCGACGAAGTGGCCGCCCCCGCCGTTGAGTCCGGACGACGGAGTGCCGTACCCGGCCACGCCGAAGTCGCCGAACGCGGTCTGGGCGTGGCCGCTCTTGCCGTCGCAGAAGAACTCGCCGCCCTGGTAGGACCCGGTGGCGTACACGCCGGTGTCGCCGATGGCGGTGTAGGCGACGCCGGTGTAGGGGATGTTGGTGAAGTGACCGCCGGCGCCGCAGAACGGCGCGCAGTAGGTCCCGTCGGCGTCGATGCCGTAGTTGGTGCTCGCGATGTCGGCGCGGGTGATGTAGAGGTTGTTCAGGAAGGAACCGCCGGTGTAGTCCCCATACGTGTAGATGCCGACGTCGCTCCAGCCGACATAGGCCAGGCCGCTGTGCCCGGTGGAGGAGAACTGGCCCCCGGTGGTGTTGCCCGAGGCCCAGATGCCGGTGTCGCCGTAGCCGACATAGGCCTGACCGCTGTTGTTCGAGTCGCGGAAGAAGCCGCCGGCGTCGGAGGCGGCCGCCTTGATCCCGTAGTGCTCGAAGTTGGCCGAGCCGACGTAGGCATACGACGTTCCGGTCTGCGCGGCGAAGAAGCCGCCGGCCGCGCCGCCGATCCCCTGCACCCCGAAGCCGGTGGTGCTGTCTCCCTCGACGCCGGCGCTGCAGGTCAGGGACCCCGCCTTGGTCTGGGCCGAGGCGGTGGTGTCGATGTAGTTGCCGGACGGGAGGCCGCCCAGGCTCTCGGCGTTGAGGGCGTAGGGGGCAGAGACGATGCGGAGGCGCGGGCTCAGGGTTTCGCTCCCGACCTTGGTCTCGAGCCAGACCGAACCGTTGTTCAGGAACACCTGGTCGAGCGCGGCATAGGTGCCCGGGCCGGCGCCGTCGCTGAGGGTGCCGCCCCCCAGCTGGACCGTGAACAGCCCGTCGGTCACGGTGACCGGGTTGCCGCCCCCGCCGGTGTGCGCGTCGACGAGGATCTCGTTGCCGGCGGTCTGGGCGTCGAAGAACCGGAAGGTCATGTCGAAGGTGCCGTTCTGCGGCAGGTCCTGCGCGTTCCGAAGCACCCCCTGGTAGTTGACCAGCGCCGGTGGCGTCGCCGCGGCGGCCGGCAGGGCCGCCGCGAGGAGGAAGATGAAGAACGCGAACGCCGGCCCCCGGCGTCGTGCCCGGTCGCCTGACCGTGTCTCTGGCTGCTCGATACCCCGCATGGGAAGTCCCTCCATGGTTCCGGCGGGGCTGGATCTCCCCGTCGTCCCGATAAACGCGATCGGCGGGAAACCTGCGACATGCGGGCGGGGCGGGGGAGGACTGGCGAGCGTGAAGGGGGGCCGGGGGGCTTCCCAGAACCCCCGGGCTGGCTATGATGGGGAGGTCGAAATACAAGGAGCCCTCATGGTCGATCCCGTCCGCCCGATCACCCTTCCGGAGATTCGCGCCGCGCGCGAGCGGATTGCCGGCACCGCCGTGCGCACGCCCCTGGTGCGGCTCGAGCTGGGACCCGGCTCCCCCGACATCCGGCTGAAGCTCGAGAACCTGCAGCCGATCAACGCCTACAAGCTGCGCGGCGCGGCGAATGCGGTCGCGAGCCTCTCCGACGCCGATCGGGCGCGCGGCGTCTGGACGATCAGCGCCGGCAACGCGGGGCAGGGCGTGGCGTACGCGGCCCGCAAGGCGGGGGTGCCCTGCACGGTGGTCGCGATCGAGACGGCGCCGCAGGCGAAGCTCGATCGGATGCGCGCGCTCGGCGCGCGGCTCGTGCTGGTGTCGTACGCGACCGCGTGGCAGGCGCTCGAGGCGCGCGCCTATCCCGGCGTCGAGGGCACCTTCGTGCACCCGTTCGACGATCACGACTTCATCGCCGGGCACGCGACCATGGGGCTGGAGATTCTCGAGGACGCGCCGGACGTCGCGACGGTGATCGCGAGCATCGGCGGCGGCGGGCTGATCACCGGGGTCGGGTCGGCGATCAAGGCGCTGAAGCCGTCGGTCCGGCTGGTGGGCGTCGAGCCCGAGACCGCGGCGCCGATGGCGCGCTCGCTCAAGACCGGATCGCCGCAGGAGTTCCCCGACTGGAAGGCGACCTTCGTCGACGGCGCGGGCGGCAAGAGCGTCTTCCCGCGGATGTGGGAGCGGATGCGGCCGCTGGTCGACGACGTCATCGTGGTCAGCCTCGAGGAGACCCGACAGGCGATGCGCATGCTGGCGGAGAAGGCGCGCGTCATCGCCGAGGGGGCGGGCGCGATGCCGCTGGCCGCGGCCCTCACCGGCAAGGCGGGGAGCGGGCCGATGGTCGCAATCGTCTCGGGCGGGAACATCGATCTGGCGGTCTTCAGCGAGCTGCTGGCGGGGCCGCCGCGCGCGTGAACCCGACCGGAACGGGCTGCAGTTCTGCCGGCCACGCGGGGAAGGACGATGAAGACGATCGGCATCGTGGCGCACAGCGCCGAGGGCGGGGCGCTCTGCTTCATCACCGCCTGCCGCGAGGGGGCGGCGCACCTCGGGCCGCACATGCACCCGCCGATCGTGGTGAGCGCCGTGCCGATGGGCCTCAGCATGGAGGGATGGCGGACGGGGGATCACGCGGCGGTCGCGAAGACCCTGACCCGCGGCGTGCGGCAGGTCGCGGACGCGGGCGCCGACTTCTACGTCTGCCCGGACAACACGGCGCACATCGTCCTCGAGGAAATCGCCGCCGACCTGCCGCTGCCGGGCCTGCACATCGCCGAGGTCGTCGGTCGCGAGATCGCGGCGCGGGGATTCCGGCATGCGGGACTTCTCGGCACCCGCTGGACGATGACCGGGCCGGTCTACCCGAAGGCGCTCTTGAAGCGCGGCGTGACCCACTCGGTCCCCGACGAGCCGACGCGCGAACGACTGGACGCCGCGATTTTCGACGAGCTGTGCCAGGGGGTCTTCAGGGACGACACGACCCGGCTGTTCCTGCGCGCCATCGACGACCTGCGCGCGCGCGGCGCCGACTGCGTCATCCTCGGCTGCACCGAGATCCCGCTCATCGTGACGCCGGACAATGCGTCGCTGCCGACGCTCGATTCGACCCGCCTGCTGGCGAAGCACGCGGTGCTCGAGGCCCTGAAGGAGGCGCCGATCGGCATCCGGTCGGGGTGGATCGAAGGCGGCGGGGTGGCGTGACACGACGCCCTCCGGGCGCGCCGCACGAGGCGGCGCGCGCCGGCCGGGCCCAAGGGAGGTGGTCGATGCGTGACAGGGTGCTCGTCCTACTCGTGGTGCTGGCTTTCATGACCGGGGTTTCGCCTGCGGCGGCACCGCCGCCGAAGCCGGCGCGGCCGGACGTCGGGGTCGGCCGGATCGCCTGGTTCGACCTCTCGACGAAGAACCTGGCGGCCTCGAAGGAGTTCTACTCGAAGCTGTTCGGGTGGACCTACCGGCCGGTCATCGGCACCGATCTCGCCGTCCAGATCGTCAGCGGCGACCAGCCGATCGGGACGATGCGCGTCGCCGAGGGGGCGATCAGCCCGTTCAACGGCGTCGTCTACGTGCAGGTGGCCGACGTGCAGGAGGCGTCGACCCGGGCGGCGGCGCTCGGCGGCAAGGTGGTCGAGGGATTCCCGTTCAACCTTCCGGACGGCACCGGGGCGATCTCGCTCCTGGGCGATCCGAGCGGCCATCCGATCGGGCTCTACGCGCACAAGCTCCTGCCGGAGCCGACCGCCGCGGGCAAGTAACCAGGGAGTCGGCGGGCCGGCCGCGCCGGCGACGCCGATCGAGGAGTCGATGGAACCCGAATCGATGTTCACGACCGTGGGCCAGGCGGTCCAGTTGTCCGTGGCCCCGGTCTTCCTGCTCTCGGGCGTCGGCGCGATGCTGGCGGTGATGACCAACCGCCTGACCCGGATCGTCGACCGCGGCCGGTTCATCGAGTCGCGACTGGAACAGGCCCCGCCGGCGGAAGCGGTCCGGCTGCGCAATGAGCTGTCGACCCTCGTCCTGCGGATGCGGATGACCTACCGCGGCATCGCGCTCTGCACGATCACCGCGCTCTTCGTCTGCGCGCTGGTGGTCATGATGTTCATCGGGGCGTTCCTGCAGTACCGCGCGGCGATCGCCGTCGCGGTGCTGTTCGTGGCGGCGATGGTGACCTTTTTCATCGGACTCCTGAGCTTCCTGAGGGAGGTCTTCATGGCCACGGCGAGCCTGCGGATCGATGAGTTCCGCCTGGCCCGGGCGTCCGCCGCCGCGGAAGCCGACGACGGGCCGCGCGGCGCGGCGTGAGGCGCGCAGCCGATGCGCTGGTTCACCGCCGCGGTGTCGGTCCTGTTCGTCGGCATCGGCATCACGATGATCCGGGACGGCGACCGGACCGGCTGGTGGATGGCGGGGTTCTTCGGATGCTGCTTGCTGGTCGCCCTCATCGAGCCGTGGCTGCCGAAGCCGTGGCTCGAAACCGAGTACCGCGTCGTGATGACGCCCGACGAGATCGCCTGCCGGCACGCGCGCCGCACCGGCGAATCGATCCGGTGGGCCGACATCCGGAAGGTGTGGTTCGTCACCACCTCGTCCGGCCCGCACCTTCCCGACGCGTGGATCGTTCTCGAAGGGGCGGAGGGGGGCTGCTCCCTGCCGACCGAGGCGAAGGGATTCGACGGCTTCCTCGACGGACTGGAGAAGCGGTTCCCCGGATTCGACTTCGGCCCGATCATCGAGGGCGGGACGACGGACGCGCGGCATCTCTGCTGGGAGCGCGGTGAGGTGAAAGGGGGAGGCGATGGACGCGAGGAAGCCTGACGGCCCGCGCTTCGACCGGGCGCGGGTGCTCGGCCTGGCCCGTCGGGCCTATCGCGAGGGGGTTGCCGCGTTCGAGGTGCGGGCCGACCGGTCGGCGCTCCTGAGGCCGGAATGGACGCCCTGCCGGGTGCCGGAGATGCAGGAGCCCGAGCTGCAAGTGCTGCGCAAGGGATTCGCGCGGGTGCTGAGCGGGGCGGAGATCCACCGGCTCCTGCGGAGCGCCTGAGGGCGCGGCGCATGAGGGGTGGGCGAGCGACCGTTTCCACGGCGAGCTACGGGGCGCACCCCGATCAGGCGGGCGACCTGCATCTTCCCGCCCAGCGCGCCCCCGCGGTCGTCTGCCTCCTGCACGGCGGGTTCTGGAGGATGCCGTACGGCCGCGATCAGATGACCGCCATGGCGGCGGACCTCGCGGGCCGCGGCTTCGCGGTGTGGAACCTGGGGTACCGACGCCTGGGGGTTGCCGGCGGCGGCTGGCCCGGCACGCTCGACGACGTCGTCGCCGGCATCGGGCATCTGGCGCGACTGGCCGTGGAGGGGATCGATCTCGACCTGACCCGGGTCGTCGTCTGCGGTCATTCGGCGGGCGGGCATCTGGCGCTCTGCGCGGCGCGGCGATGTGGCCGGCCGGGCGTCGATCAGGCACACGCCGGCATCCTGATCCGGATGGCCGTCGGATTGGCGCCGCTTGCGGATCTGGCGCTCGCGCAACGACTCGACCTCGGCCGGGGGGCGGTCGGCGAGTTCCTCGGCGGCGGGACGGCTGCCGCGCCGGAGAGAGTCAGGGCGGCTTCGCCACGCGCCCTGCTGCCGCTCGGGGTGCCGCAACTGATCCTGCACGGCACGGGGGACGACGTGGTGCCGATCGCGATGTCACGCGAGTATGCCGCCGCGGCGCGCGCGGCCGGGGACGCCGTCGAGCTGGTCGAGTTGCCCGGCCTTGGGCACATGGAGCACCTCGAACCGGCGAGCGCAGCGCATCGCGCGTTGTGCGACCGCCTCGCCGAGCGCACGGCGCGCCCGAAGGGGGACTGATGCCGGCCACGCTTCGAGCGGTGCGCAGCGACATCACGCTCCTGTCCGTGGATGCCATCGTGAATGCCGCCAACACCACGCTTCTCGGCGGCGGTGGTGTCGATGGCGCCATCCACCGCGCTGCGGGGCCGGATCTCCTGGAGGAGTGCCGTCGCCTCGGGGGCTGCGCGACCGGCGATGCCAGGGTCACCGCGGGCCACCGACTGCCGGCGCGGTACGTCATTCACGCCGTCGGACCGGTCTGGCGCGGCGGCGCGCACCGGGAATCGGAACTACTGGCCTCCTGCTACCGGCGGGCGATGCAGATCGCGGCCGAAGCAGGCGCCCGATCGCTCGCTTTCCCGGGTATCAGCACCGGCGTCTATGGTTACCCGGTCGCGCTCGCGGCGCAGGTGGCCGTTTCGACGGTGCGCGCCACGGCTCTCGAGATCGCGTCGCTCCAGGAGATCGTCTTCTGCTGCTTCTCGGAGAACGACCTTCTGGTCTATCAGGGTCTGCTCCGCGAATCGACGGGATGAACGGTTGGAGAATGCCTCACAAGGAGAGCCGTTGAGACCGCGATCGAGAGTCGGAACCGCGCTTGGACTGCTCTTGTTCGCGACCCGCGTGCAGGCGGCGGAGTCGCCGACCGCGACGCAGCCGCCCGCCGCTTCCCAGGCCACAGCCCCGGCCGCGACCCAGGTCGGCCGCTACCGGTTGCAGAGCAACGCCTGGGTCAACCTGCACCAGCGCCTGATGTCCGAGGCGCGCTTCGCGACCGCGCCGCCGGCGCGGCTCGCGGGCGACGACCTCGCGGCCTGGAAGAACAATGTGACGGCGTACGCCACCTTCCTCGGCAAGCGGCATCCGATCTTCGATGCTGGCCTTATCGCGATCAACGACGCGCTGGCGGCGACGACGGGCGCGGTACTCCCGGACTCGATCCCGAAGCCGGCAGCGGCGGTGCTCACGGCGGCGATGCCGCTCTACCGCGCGGCGCAGTGGGACCAGGACGATCGCGCCAACCGCTTCTTCATCGCGGTGGCCTCTGCGATGCTGGCCTCGGCCGCCGAGGAGCTGGCCGAGGCGCACGCACGCGTCTACGGCGTGCCTTTCCCGACGCGCATCCTGGTCGACGTGTCGCCCCTGGCGTGGGAGTTCGGCGCCTACACGGTCGGCGAAGGGGAGTCGGCGCATGTCGTCATGACCAGCACCGAGCCGGGGTACCAGGGGTTCGCCGCGCTCGAGATGCTGATGCACGAGCCGTCGCACGCCATCGTGGGGGACGCACCGCCCGCCGCCATCGGTTCGGATCTGGCGCGCGGGACCAAGGAGACCGGCATCCGGCCGTACGCTTCCCTGTGGCACGCCATCCTCTTTTATACGTCGGGGGAGTTGACCCGGCGGGCCCTCGCGGAGCGCGGCGTGCGCGATTACCAACCTGTCATCCTCGGGATGTACGAGCGCGGGTTCCGCGACTACCGCAAGGCGCTCGAGACCCACTGGCAGGCGTACCTCGACGGCAAGACGTCGCGCGACGAAGCGATTCGCCAGATCCTGATCGAGACCGCGCCGCCGAAGAAGTAGCGCCGCGGCCGCGCCGGCGTGCAGAAGATGGGGGGCGCGCCCCGGAGGCCACGCCCCCCACCCCCTTCACCCCGCTCCCCGCGAGCGATCGCGGGCAGAGGATGTATCGTCCACCGTCGTCAAGACGGCTTGAAACGCGGGGCTGCGGCTCCCCTACGGGCAAGACTCCCCGGCGTCAACCGGAAATTGCGGCGCGATGCCGGGTCGGGCCATCTCGCGAAACGGCGCCCCCGCAGACCGCGTGGGGGAGCGGCTCCGGGTTCCATGCGGATGGCGTTAGGATGGCGCAAAGGTTCCAGACGGAGGCGACGATGAAGATTCGTCCATGGCTCCTGGCCGCCGCGGTCATCGCCTGTGCAGTTCCGGCGATCGGCGCTGACAAGCGCGCGGTCGCAGTCGACTGGGTCCGGCGCACCGCGATCCCGCTCACCTCGGTCGAAGCCGGCCACGGCTTCGAGGATCTGCAGCCGCTGAAAAAGATCGTCGGCGACGCGCGCCTGGTCAGCCTCGGCGAAGCGACCCACGGCTCGCGGGAGATCTTCCAGTTGAAGCACCGGATGATCGAGTTTCTCGCGACCGAGATGGGGTTCACGATCTTCGCCATCGAAGCCAACATGCCGGAGGCCTACCGGTTGAACGACTACGTCCTGAAGGGCGAGGGCGACCCGGCGGCGCTCCTGAAGGGGATGTACTTCTGGACCTGGGACACCGAGGAGGTGCTCGCGATGATCCGCTGGATGCGCGAGTTCAACCAATCCGGAAAGGGGCGGATCGAGTTCACCGGGTTCGACATGCAGTTCCCCGCCGTCGCGGCGGGGATCGTGAGCACCTTCGTCGCGGAACAGGATGCCACCTACGCGCCGACGCTGGGCAAGGCGTCGGCCCTGGCGTCGGCGGTGGCCTCGCCGGCGAGCCAGGGCCGGGCCGCGCTCGCCGTCGGCAAGTTCCCGTTCGAAGCGGCCGCCGGCAAGAAGGTCCACTTCAGCGGTTACATCAGGACGCGCGAGGTCACCGGCGGCTGGGCCGGTCTCTGGTGGCGCGTCGACGGAAAGAACGGCATCCTGGCCTTCGACAACATGCAGGACCGCGGCGCCACCGGGACGACCGACTGGAAGCGCTACGACCTCGAGCTGCCGGTGAGCCCCGACGTCACGAACATCAGCTTCGGTCTCCTCATGCCGGGGTCGGGAACCGCCTGGTTCGACGATCTCTCGATCACCCTGGACGGCACGCCGTTCGTGGAACCGGAAGGCTTCGACCTCGGCTTCGAGTCGGAGACGCCGCTCGGATTCTGGACCGGCGGCTCGGGATACGAGGTGCGCCTGGATGCCGAGGTCGCGCACGGCGGCAAGCAGAGCCTGCGGATGACGCGCGTTGTGACGGCTGAGGCGCCGGAGGCCGATCCGGCCGCGGCGTCGGCGCAATGGAAAGAAGTCGTGTCGCACCTCGAAGCGGGCCGAACGGGGTACGCCGCCCGCGGCGCCGCGGCGAACGACATCGAGTGGGCGGTCCAGAACGCGCGGGTCGTGCTGCAGTCGATGCAGATGAAGTCGGGCGAGGTCGATCGCGACCGCAGCATGGCGGAGAACGTCGCCTGGATCCTCGACCACAACCCCGGCAGGAAGGTGGTGCTCTGGGCGCACGACGGGCACGTGGCGCGCAAGGGATACCGCGACGACTCGATGG
>DATKFL010000423.1:0-2088 GCA_035511355.1 Dongiaceae bacterium | reverse complement strand
GTCGATGCCGCGCTTCTTGAGCGCCTTCAGCATCTCGGCGGAGATCTCCTCGTCCTCGATCGGCAGGACGCGCGGCAGCATCTCGACGATCGTCACCTGCGCTCCGAAGCGGGCGTAGATCGACGCGAACTCGACGCCGACCGCGCCGGCGCCGAGGACGATCATCGACTTCGGCACCCGGTCGAGGAGGAGCGCCTCGGTGCTCGTCAGGACGCGCTTGCCGTCCGCCTTGAGGCCCGGGAGCATCTTGGCCGCGGAGCCGGTCGCGAGGATGACGTGCTTCGTCGCGATGGTCTGCGCCGCACCGCTCTCCGGCTTCACCTCGACCTTGCCGGGGCCCTTGAGGCGGCCGTGGCCGGCGAGCACCGTGATGTTGTTCTTCTTCATCAGGTACTCGACCCCCTTGGCCTGCCGGCGGATGACGTCGGTGCGGTACTTGTGCATGGCGGCGAGGTCGAGCCCGACGTTCCCGGTCGTGACCCCGAAGCGGGCGGCGTCCCTCGCCGTCTCCAGGACGTCGGCGGTGTGCAGGAGCGCCTTCGTCGGGATGCAGCCGACGTGCAGGCAGGTGCCGCCGAGGGCGGCGTACTTCTCGACGATCGCCGTCTTCAGCCCGAGCTGCGCCGCGCGGATCGCGGCGACATAGCCGCCCGGGCCGGAACCGATCACCGTCACATCGAACGACTGGGGGTCTGCCACACGTCCCTCCGCAGCGATGGCGTCATGGCGGGAATGGGCGCGGATTCTAGCATGGGACACCGATCCGGCGGGCGATCCGCCCCCCCCTCAGCGGGCGGCGGCCTTGATCAGGCGGTCGATGTCCTCGGGCTCGTTGTAGATGTTGGGGGCGACCCGGATGAGGTTGCCGCGGAGGCTGACCAGGACGCCGGCCTCCATGAGACGTCTCCAGGCGCGGCGCGTGCCGTCGAACCCGTCGGCCTCCAGCGCCAGGATGGTCGAGCGGCGCGGCGCCTGGAGGTCGGAGGCGCACTTGAGGACGGTCGAGCCGAGGCCGAGCAGGAGGCGATCGAGCAGGCGCGTCGCGTGCGCCTCGATGGTCGAGACCCGCACCCGGGCGAGGAACTCCATCGACGCCGCGAACCCCCCGAGATTGAGGAACGAGGCCCGCTGCGGCGCGTCGAAGCGGCACGCCCCCTCGCGGAAGCGCAGCGCGTAGTCGAACGGCCGGTTGAGCTGCGCCGCCCCCTCCACCGTCTGCCAGTTGACCACCGCCACGCGCAGTCGATCGAGGACGCGCGGGCTGATGTAGGTCAGCCCGGTGCCGTACGGCCCGAAGAGCCACTTGTAGCCGCTGACCGCCAGGACGTCGACCGGATGGTCCGCGACGCGGTAGTCGATGCCGCCGATCGCCTGCGCGCCGTCCACGACGAGAAAGATGCCGCGCTCGCGGCACGCCTCGCCCAGCCGGTCGAGGTCGATGCGGTAGCCGGTGGCGAAGGCGACCAGGCTCACGGCGACGGCGCGGGTCTTCGGCGCGAACGCGGCGATGAAGTCGTCGGCGGCGACGTGCCGGCCCCCCGCCCCGGGGGGGACGAAGCGGACCCGCACGCCGGCCGGGGCGAGGTTCACGAACGGCAGGACGACCGCCGGGAACTCCCCCTGCCCGATCAGGACCTCGTCGCCGTCGCGCAGCGGGAGGCCCAGCGCGGCGGCGTTGAGGCCGTGCGAGGCGCCGGACCCGAACGTAATACTCGAGGGGTGGCAGCCGAGCAGACGCGCCGCGGCGAGGGCCGCCCGCTCCGGCAGGCGCTCGAAGAGCTCGGGATCGATCTCCTCCGGGTGCTCCTTGAAGCGGAGCTGGCGCTGGATCTCCTCCGAGACGTCGCGCGGAAAGGGGCCCTGGGCGGCGCAGTCGAGGTAGGCCTTGCCGCCGAAATCGCCGAAATGCCGCTTCCAGTCGTTCATCCGCGCGTCTCCGCCGGATCCTACACTCGAAGGACGGCCGCTCCACCGCCGCCGGATCGCCGGGCTATAATCCCGTCTTGAATTCGATGACGCACCTCCCCGCCCCCGAGCGCACCGCGCGGTTCCTGTCGCCGCTTCCCGAAGCGGTGATCACCAACGCCT
>DATKFL010000422.1:0-10000 GCA_035511355.1 Dongiaceae bacterium | reverse complement strand
AGCGGCAGGAGGGGCAGCGCCCCGACCGCCGCCCGGGTGCAGCGACCCGATTCGTACGCGCGCCGGAGCCGCCGCTCGAACGCCGCGTCAGGACTGTTCATCGGTCTTTCTCCATGCGGTTCGCAGTCGCGCGAGCGCACGCGAAACCCGCTTCCTGAAAGTGGCCGCGGCGATCGGCGCCCGCTCCCCGCGCGCGTACAGCCGGAGCGTCTCGGCGTCGCGCGGCTCGAGCGCGCCGAGCGCCGCCTCGAGGGTCGCCTCGAGATCGCGCAGGAGGAGCGCCGCCTCGGGGTCGGGGGCGGCGTCGGGCCCGGGTCCGGCGTCGGCGATCGGCGCCTCGCGCCGCCGCTGCCGGCGCCGGCGGGCGCTGCGCACCTCCCAGCCGGCGATCCCGATCGCCCAGGCGACGGCGCTGCGCTCCGGATCGAACGAACCGGCCCGGCGGAAGATCTTGAGGATCGCCTCCTGCGCCGCATCCTCGGCGTCGGCGGGCGGCAGGTGCCGCGCCGCGACCCCGCGCAGGAGCGGCCAGAGAGCGCCGAACGCCGGATGGAGGGCGGATCGATCCCCGCCCGCGAGGCGCGTCATCAAGGCCTGCAGCCGGGGGCCGAGGCCGCTCTCCATCCGGTCTTCGTTGTTCAGAACGGCTCGATCCTACCCGCAGCAGTGGCAGCAGCCGCAGCAGGCGTTGATCGCCTCAGTGGCTCCGGCCGCCAGGACGGCCGCCGGCACCGCCAGCGCCACCACGAACGCCATCGCCCGGTTCAGCATGTGTCGCACGCGTCTCACCTCCTCCCGGAGGCCGCGCGGGCCTCGCCTATCCTCTATAGGCGCGAGGCGACCCGGGCGTGACCGGCGGAGCGGGCGGGACTGGCGGAGCGATCAGGGCTGGCGGGGCGGTCAGGACTGGCGGAGTGGGCGCGACCGCCGCGCCATGCCTGCTCGCGGGGGGCGGGGGGGGCGATCAGGACAAAAACAAAAACCCCTCCGGCCCGCCGCATTGTGGCGAACCGAAGGGGTCGATTTATCCGCTGTCAGTAGTCCAAATCCTGGGGCGGCTGGGGGCCGGGCACAATGCCGGCGATATCAGGATCGACTCCGTCGGACCCGCTGCCGGAAGGATCTTTCCGCTCCTGGCTGCGCTGCTGCCGTCGCGAGATCTTGTCGCGGCGCTTTTCCTGACGGGCGATTTCCTTCTGCCGCTTCTTGAACCCCGACGACGATCGTCTCGCCATCGAAATCCCCCGTTCTCCCTAAGAGGACGCCTTCAGACAGCGCGGACGTTGGCGGCGGCGGGGCCCTTCTGGCCCTGAACCACCTCGAACTCGACCTGCTGGCCTTCCGCGAGGCTGCGGAAGCCCTGCATGGCGATCGCCGTGTGATGCACGAAGATGTCCTTCGAGCCATCCTCCGGCGTAATGAAACCAAAGCCCTTGGCGTCGTTGAACCACTTGACGGTACCTTTGATCACTTGACTCTCCTTGCTGTCTTGTCCCGAACAAAGCCGGGGCGACGCATCAGCGCGTCCCTTGGGTCATGGATACGCGCACTGACACGCTCTTGGTCACCACGCGGCACGTACTGGTCAACCGTTCGGGGAAGTCAATCAGGGGAACGTGCGAAGCGGAATGTAGCCGATTTCCGGCTTCGCGTCAACGGGGGAATTGACCCCTGCCGCCCGGCTCGGATATATCTCCCGAGGCCTCGGGTGCATCTCCCCACGCGGGAGCAAGGAGGGTCCCCCCATGAAGGTCCGGAACGCGTTCCTCGTCGTCCTCGCTGTCGCAGCGGTCGTCCTCGGCGCCCGGGCGGTCCGCGCCGAATCGGCCCCGGCCGAGAAGCCCTGGAAGATCGTCGGGCAGCTGGAAGAGGCCTGCCGCTGCAACGGCGCCTGCCCCTGCTGGTTCGACTCCAAGCCGAGCCACTCGAACTGCGGCGGCGGCCAGGTGCTGTTCATCGAGAAGGGCACCTGGGGTGACGTCCCCCTCGACGGCCTGGCGATCGGCATGATGGGTCAGAGCCCGGACGGCAAGGGAATGATGGAGTCGTTCGGCGAATGGAACTTCATCAACTTCTACATCGACGAGAAGGCCAACACGCAGCAGCGCGAGGCGCTCGCCGCGATCGCGCACGGGGTCATGGCCGGCGGCGCCTCGAAGAACACCGAGGACCGGGTCACGCCGATCACCCGCACCATCAACGGCAAGGAGCACAACATCTCGCTCGGGAAGTACGGCGAGTTCCACGGCCACCTGATCGAGGGAGGGCTGGGCGGGTCGTCGATCATCAGCAACCCGCCGGGGGCCGATCCGCTGCACAAGGAGTACATGCAGGGGCAGACGACCTCGATGACCTACACCGACGCCGGCCAGAACTGGAAGTTCGAGCACTCGAACTACATGTTCGGCACGTTCGCCATCGACAGCGAGATGTACAAGAAGTACGCCGCCGGGCTGGCGCAGAAGATGGCCGACAAGAACAAGAAGATGTAGCGCCGGGGCGGACCACCCCGTTCAGCGGAACCGGCGACGAGGTCCCGGCCGCGCCGATCGCCCGGCATCGCCCGCGGGAGCGGGCGCGTGCTTGTCGAGAATCGCCTGCAGGCGGGCGTCGTTCTGGCCGCGGTTCTGCCGATGACCGCCGCCGTTGCCTCGCCGCTGGCCGTGCGCGTGTCCCCCGCCACCCGAGTGCCCGCCGCCGGCATGGCCGCCGCCGTGACCGCCATGAGCGGCGCGACGATGCGCCGGAGCGTGCCCATGGCCGCGCGGCTGACCGCGGTGGCCGGGTTGTCTCGTCTGCGGCATCCCGATGGGACGGGCGGCGTAGTCGAATCCCGGCAGGGTGACCCGCGGCAGCGGCTGGCCGAGCACCTTCTCGATGGCGCGCAGGTCCGATTCCTCGTCCGGCGCCACCAGGGTGAAGGCGTCGCCGGTCAGCTCGGCGCGCGCCGTCCGCCCGACCCGATGGATGTACGAATCGGGGTCGGCCGGCACGTCGAAGTTGATCACGTGCCCCAGAGCCTCGACGTCGATGCCGCGCGACACGATGTCGGTGGCCACCAGGATCTTGTGCCGCCCCGACTTGAACCCTTCGAGGGCGGCGGTGCGCTGCGCCTGGCTGCGGTTGCCGTGGATCCGGCCGGCGGCGACGCCGTGCTGCTCGAGGAAACGGGTCAGGCGGTCGGCGCGGTGCTTGGTGCGGGTGAAGACGATCGCGTCCACCACCAGCTTGCGCGCCAGGAGTTCGCGCAGGAGCGGCGCCTTCAGATCGCGCCCGACCGGGTAGACCGCCTGGCGGATGCCGACCGCCGGCTTCGACTTGCGCTCCATGTTGATGGTCACCGGGTCACGCATCAGGTCGCGCGCGATCTGCGCGATCGCCTGCGGGATGGTGGCGCTGAACAGGAGCGTCTGCCGCCGCGACGGCAACGCCTTCAGGATGCGGCGGATATCGGGCAGGAACCCCATGTCGAGCATCCGATCGGTCTCGTCGAGGACCAGCACCTCGAGCCCGCCGAGCCGGGTGTAGGGGCGCGACATGTGGTCGAGAAGACGTCCCGGCGTCGCGATGATGACATCGACGCCGCTCCTGAGCGCATGCTCCTGCGGCGCCATGCCGGTGCCGCCGAAGACCGCCGCGCCGGTGACCGGGCTGTGCACCGCCAGCTCCTCGAGATGCTCGAGAATCTGCGCCGCCAGCTCGCGCGTCGGCGTCAGGACCAGCGCGCGCGTCATGCCGCGCGGCTTCGACGCGAGCCGGTTCAGGATCGGCAGGAGGAACGCCGCCGTCTTGCCGCTGCCGGTCATGGCGCAGGCGAGGAGATCGCGTCCCTCGACCGCCGGCGGGATCGCCGCTTCCTGGATCGGCGTCGGACGCAGGAACCCCATCTCCTTGATCGCTCGCTGGAGATCGGGGTGGAGGGGCAGTTTGGAGAAGGGCATGCGGACGCCACCATATCAGGTCGGGGGGCTCGTTGTCGCGCATCGTGACGCATAGCTTGTTGCGAAGGGCGGTGCGGCAGGTCCGTCGATCGCGAGCGACTTACCGCTTCAGTAGGCGTGCGCGGACAGGTGGCGTGTGTTGCGGGGGTAGATCGGCGTCGTCCACTCCCTTCGGTACAGCCGCGCGGTGACCGGCGACAGCAGTTCGCGGCCGGGGAACAGCCTCCGCGAGATCACCCGCCGCCAGTCCCACACTTCCGTCGCGAGCCCGACCTGCATCGCAGGGGTCACCGGGTCGGGCCGGCGCTCGGAGCGGAGTTTGACGAAGTTCCGCCACACCGCCATGAGCGCGAGGCGCTCGACCAGGGCGTTGAGCCGCCGGCCGAACGCGATGGTCTCGCGCCGATGGTGCGCCAGCGTGTGACGGATCAGGGCGTGCAGCAGGTCCGACGCGAACATCGCGTGGTCGCGGGCGCGGGCTTCCGGCGAGCGCGGCGAGCCGCGCGGTCCGCGCTTCGGGTTCGGGAAACGGTGCAGGCGGACGCGGCGGTGCCGGCCCGCGACCGCGTCGTAGGCCGGATGCCCGTCGCCGACCAGTTGCAGCCGTCGCCCCTCCGGCACCAGGGGCAGGAGCGCCGCGAGTACGCGGCGGGTCGAGCCGCGGTATCCGCCGCACGCGGCTCTTTGGGGAAGCGATCGTCGGCGCCTGGTCTGATGCTCCGTTCGATGTCCAGTCCGAGCATGTGGCGCAGGGTCGAGACCATAGACGAACCAGGAGCTCGAGCCGACCGGGGTGGCGATCCCGAAGGGAAAGTCCTGCGACCACTCGAAGGTCTCGAAGTGGTCGAGGACGATCGGCTCGGCGAGCCGGCCCCGAAGGGACGCCAGTGCCCGTGCGTGCAGCAGGAGCGCATGACGCCCGAGCCGCGCGGCGAGTCGCGCCGGCGTCGAGTGCGAGCAGACGAGCGAGCGGGCAGCCTGCCGCAGTGCGGCTCCCGCCTGGAGCGCGGCGGCGAGCGGCAGGAGCAGCTCGGGCCGCTTGAGGTAGTAGGAAGTCGAGAAGGTCTGCCGTGAGAAGGTGCGGCGACAGGTCAGGCAGAGAAAGCGCGGCACCACGCGGCGACGGGTCGAGTAGAAGCCGTGGTGGCGGAACCGGAAACCAGGCTTGCGGCGATGGTGTTCGATGCAGGCGGGCCAGGGGCAGAAGGGCGGCCGAAACAGTTGCACGCGCTCGACGGGAGTCCGGGGCCACTGCACGGAGCGTCGGATATCACGCGTCGTGCCAGGCCAAGACCCTCGAAACTCCAAGCAATCCCGGCAAACGGTCACTATCCCGCGTCCGCCGCCGACCACTCCCCGACCCGCCCCTCCAACCCCGAACGCAACAGGCTTCGCGCCACCATGTATGATGCGCCCCACCCGGGCGGGTGACGCCCGCTCCGCAACACAAAAGGAGGTGCAGCGATGCCCTTCGGCAGCCTGTGGCTACCGGTCGTCGTCTCGGCGGTCGTCGTCTTCGTGGCGAGCTCGA
Organism: Dongiaceae bacterium; assembly: GCA_035511355.1. GTDB lineage: Bacteria > Acidobacteriota > Polarisedimenticolia > Gp22-AA2 > Gp22-AA2 > DATKFL01. The sequence goes on along the minus strand of DATKFL010000422.1, from coordinate 4,528 downwards.
TCATCCACATGGCGCTCGCCTACCATCGCGCCGATCACAAGCTCCTTCCGGGTGAAGACGGGATTCGAGACGCGATCGCCAAGGCGGCGCCCTCTCCCGGCGTCTACTTCACGCCGCACTGCAAGGACCACAAGGCCGTCAACGAACCGGCCAACAAGGCGAAGTTCGAGAAGGGGCCGGTGGCGATCATCACGGTCCTGCCGAACGGGGCGCCCATGATGGGCAAGCACCTGGCGCTCTGGTTCGGGGTCTGCCTGCTGGTGCCGTTCATGGCGGCCACCATCGCGCGGCACACGCTCCAGCCGGGAGTCGACGCGATGCGCGCCATGCACCTCACCTTCATGGTCGCCCTCGCCGCGCACGGCGTCGGGCCGCTGGTCGACACGATCTGGAAGGGGCAGCCCTGGCCGAACACCTTCCGCCACCTCCTCGACGCGGTGATCTACGCCGTCCTGACCGGGCTCACCTTCCGCCTGCTCTGGCCCGCGGCGTAACCGGAGCGCGGCAGCGCTTCCCGACATGGCGGCGATCTTCGGCGCCCTTGCTTTAGCGCTGATCCTCGTGGGACCGATCCTGGGGCTCGTGGCGTTTCTCCGCTCGCGCGAAATCCAGCGGCTGAAAGTCGACCAGGCCCTCCTGCTCGGACGCCTCGAGCGTCTCGAGGAGGCGGTGCGCCGGCTGCGGCGTCACGAGGCGGAGAGCGCCGCGCGCGAGACCGAGATTCCCCCGGAGGCGCTCCCGATGCCGGCGCCGACGCCCGCCTCGGCGACGTCCCCGGCCGCCGGGTCGGCGCCCCCCGTGCCGCCCTCCCCCGCGGCAGCGCGTCCCGCGGCGCCGACGCCGGGCGCAAAGCCCCCGGCGCCGCCGGTGATCCCTGCGCAACCCGGTGCGCCGGCCGCGCCGCGCGCGACTTCCGCCGCACCGCCCGCCGCGCAGCCCGCCTTCACGATGCGGGCGGGCTCGACCGCCGCGCCGGCCATCGACTGGGAGCGCTGGATCGGCATCCGGGGCGCCGCCGTCCTCGGCGCGGTGGCGCTGGGCCTGGCGGGGCTCCTCTTCTTCCGCTATTCGATCGAGCACGGCCTGGTGACGCCGCTGATGCGGGTCGTCTCGGGAACGCTCTCCGGGCTCGGGTGCCTGGTCGGGGCGGAATGGCTCCGGAAGCGCGGCTACCGCACCACCGCCGAGGCGGTCTCCGGCGCCGGGCTCATCCTGCTCTACGCCGCCTTCTGGGCCGGGCACACCCTCTACGGCCTGATCGCGATGCCGGTCGCGTTCGCCCTCATGGTGCTGGTCACGGTCACCGCCTGCCTGCTGTCGCTGCGGCACGCGTCGTTGCTGATCGCCGTGCTCGGGCTCGCCGGCGGCTTTGCGACGCCGCTGCTCCTCTCGAGCGGCGCCGATCGGCCGATCGGCCTCTTCGGCTACGTGCTGATGCTCGATCTGGGGATGCTCTTCGTCGGAGCGCGCCGGCGCTGGCCGTCGCTGGGGCTTCTCTGCCTTCTCGGCACCACCCTGATGCAGGCGCTCTGGATCGGCGCGCGCATGGGGCCCGATCGCCTGGCGCTCGGCCTGGTCATCCTCGGCCTGTTCGCGCTGCTCTTCGTCCTTGCGGGGCAGCGCCTGGCGCCCGGCGCCGCGCAAGGTGAAGCGCGGCTCTGGGCGCGCAACCAGATGGCCGGCATCCTCCTGCCGTTCGCCTTCGCCCTCTACTTCGCCGGGCGCGCCACCCTGACGGAGCACCTCTACCCGATCGCCCTGCTCATCGCGCCCCTCGTGGCCGGGGCGGCCTGGGTGGCCCGCGGTCGCGGGACGCCGGAGCTGTCGACCGGGGCCGCCGCCGCGAGCGTCGCCATCGTCGGCGTCTTCGTCACACAGCACTCCCTGACCACGCCGCTCGCGTGGGAGCTGGCACTCACCGCGCTCGCCCTCACCGGCATCACCCACCTCTTCGTCGAGCTCGACCCGATGCCGCACGGCGAGACCGGGCCTGCGCCGGCGGCGCTGGTCGCGGCGTTCGGGTTCTTCCTGATCCTGATCGTCGGCGCCACCCGGAGCGACCTCGCCCCCTGGCCGTGGCTCGGCGGATGGCTCGCGATCGCGGCGATCCTCTATCGGCACGCCACCTTCCCGCGCCGGGCATTCCTCCAGATCCCCGCCGCGATCGGCGCCGGCATCGGGCTGTCGCTCCTGCATCTCGCGCACCTGGAAGGGGCGCACCGCCTCTCCCCCTCGGGATTTCTCGCGCTCCTCTTCGCAGCGGCGCTGGCGGCGCAGGGGGCGGCGTTCGCGCGGCGGCGGGAGGACCTGCGTGCCGCCGCGGAGCATGCGGCGGCGGCCCTCGCGGTGCTTCTCCTCCTCGGCCTGGCACCCGCGCCGTTCATGCAGGCGCACCCGCCGGCGCTGCCGCTCGGCGCGGCCGTCGGGCTGGGCCTCCTGGCGGCGCTCGCGGCCACGCGGCTCGCGTCGGGAGGCTGGTATGCCGCCGCGGCGGGCGCGACCCTCCTGGTGCAGGCCGCATGGACCTATGGCCACCCGGGTCTGCGGGAGAATCCGGACGAAGCCCTGGCCGCGCTCGGCATCATCGGGGCGACCGTCGCGCTCTTCACCTTCTGGCCGCTGCTCGCCGGGCGGCGGCTCGCCGGCAGCCGGGCGGCCCTCTATACCGCGGCCCTGGCCGGCCCGCTCTGGTTCTCGACCCTCAGGACGCTCTACCGCGCCCGCTTCGGAAACGAGGCGATTGGCATCCTGCCCCTCCTGCTCGGGGCGCTGGCGCTCGCCGCCGCGGTCGGAGCGCGGCGCGCCCGGCCCGGAGACGACCCGGCGGGCCGCACCGCGCTCGTCTGGTTCTCCGGCGTGGCGATCTCCTTCGTCGCCCTCGCCATCCCGCTGCAGCTCGAGAAGGAGTGGATCACGATCGGCTGGGCGGTCGAGGGGCTGGCGCTCATCGCGCTCTGGAAGCGGCTCGACCATCCCGGGCTGAAGTGGTTCGCTCTCGGGCTGCTCGGCGCGGCGGCGGGAAGGCTGGTCCTCAACCCGGCGGTGCTCGGCTACTATCCGCGATCCGCGAGCCGCCTTCTGAACTGGCTGATGTACACCTATCTCGTCCCGGCGGTGGCGCTCGTCGGCTCCGCCGCGATCCTGCGACCGCTGGAGGCGGCGCGGGCGCGTGACTGGGAGCGCGACGCGTACGCCGGCGGCCGCGCGATCGGCGCGGCCGGCGCCGGTCTGGCGGCGATCGCGGTCGTCTTCGTCTGGATCAACCTGGCGATCGCCGACTGGTACGCGACCGGTCCGGTCCTGACCCTCAGCTTCGGCACCGAGCCGGCGCAGCGGCTGACGGTCTCGATCGCCTGGGCGCTTTACGCCCTGCTGCTGCTCGGGCTCGGCATGGCGCGGCGCGCCATGGCGCTCCGCTGGATCAGCCTGGCGTTCCTTCTCGTGACCATCGGCAAGGTCTTCCTGTACGACCTCGGCGCGCTCCAGGATCTCTACCGGGTCGCGTCGCTGGTCGGGCTGGCGGTGTCGCTCATCCTGGTGTCGCTGCTGTACCAGCGCTTCGTCTTCCGTGGCGCGCGGGAGGATCGCGGATGAAACGACGCATCGCCTCCGCACCGGTCGCCGGAGCGGCGCTCGCCGTTCTGGGCGCCGCGAGTCTCGTGGCCGGCGGCGGCGCCGAGCCCGATCTGCGGCGCCTGTTCCCGAAGCAGGCCCCGGTGACCGCGCCGGGCGGCCGCCTCGTGCGGCTCGACCTGCCGGCCGATCTGCTCGCCGCCTGCCGCCCCGATCTTTCGGACCTCCGGCTGTTCGACGCCGCCGGCCGCGAGACCGCGTTCCTGGTCGACGCCGGCGCGCCACCCGCGACCGCGACCGAATTGATCGAGCGCGCCCGGCCGGAGGTGATCGACGTGACCCGCCAGGAGGTCCGTCGTGAGACCGGACCGCCGCTGCGGCGCGAGACGATCACCCTGGCCCTCCCCGCCAGGGCGCCGAAGACCGGGCGCTGGGCGCTCCTGTTCGAGGCGCGCGCCCGGGAGTTCGTGGCGCGCGTCGGCATCGATTCGATCGCCGCGGGCGGCGCCGCGACGCCGCTCCTCCCCGAGGGATCGATCTTCCGGCTGCCGGCGATGCACGGCGCCGAGCGGCTGCGGATCCTCCTCCCGCCCGACGCCGGCGCGCGGGTGCGGGTCACGCTCGAGAGCGAGACGGCGTTCTTCATCGAGCCGACGCTCATGCTCGAGAGCGCGCGCCGCGTCGAGCGCGCCGGGAGCGTCGCGGTGCCGCTCGAAATCCTCGCGACCACGAGCGCCGACGGGAAGACCGTCGTCGACCTGGCGCGACCGGCCGGCCTCGTCCCCGATCGCCTGCGGGTCGGAACCACGACCGCGCTCTTCGATCGCGCGATCGAAGCGTCCGACGAAGGCCCGGCCGGCGCGGGGCGGCTCGGGGCGGGACGGCTCTTCCGCTTTCCGGGACTGGTGGCGATCGGCGATCAGGAAATCGGCCTCGGCCGCGCCCGCGGCGATCG
>DATKFL010000421.1:0-5281 GCA_035511355.1 Dongiaceae bacterium | reverse complement strand
GACGACAACTGCGATGGCTCGGTTGACGAGGGCCATCCGACCGGCGGCGACGCCTGCGTCGTGGTCGGGGTTTTCGGGGTCTGCGCCGCGGGCAGGACCTCCTGCGAGACCGGGCCGATGGTCTGCAGTCAGGTGACCATGCCCACCCAGGAGGTCTGCGACGGCAGGGACAACGACTGCGACGGCGTGGTCGACAACGGGTACGCCTTCGGCGGGTACCAGCAGCCGATCAACGCCGACGGCACCAGCATCTTCAAGAAGGGCAGCACCGTTCCGGTCAAGTTCCGGCTGAGCCGCTGCAACGGGACGCCGGTGAGCACCGCCGTCGCCCGGATCCACCTCTTCCTGTACTCGATGGGGATCGTCGGGACCGAGGTCGAGGATGTCACGTCACCCGGGCAGGCCAACACCGACGACCTCTTCCGCGCCTCGCCGGACGGCCAGTACGTCTACAACCTGAGCACCAAGGCTCTGGCGGCCAGGGCGAGCTACGTCGTGCGCACCACGCTCGACGACGGCTCGCACTACGACGTGGTGATTTCGCTGAAGTAGCGACGGACCCTCTCCGCCGGTCGGGCGTCGATTGGCGCCCGCCCGGCGGCTGGAATCCGAAAAAGCGCGCCTCCTAGCGCGCTCCATGCCGGCGGCCGGGCCGTTCGAGCCAGGCCTGCACCTCCGCCGCCAGCGCCTTGACCCGTTCCGGCTGCGCCGCCGCGAGGTCATGGGTCTCCCCGGCGTCGTCGTCGCGGTAGAGCGCATGCCGGCCGTCCGACCCCCATTGCAGCGCCCAGCCGTCGTGACGCCACGCGACCAGCGTCCGATCGAACCGGGCCAGGTCGGCACCCGGAAAGGCCTCGCGCATGCTGTCGAGGAACTCGACCGGCGGCCCGGCGAACTCGCCGACGATCGGCGTCCCGGCCGGCCGGCCCGCGCCGGCGATCCCGGCGCCGGGGAGAGGCACTGCTTCGACACCGGGCGGGAGCGTCTCGACCCCGGCGAGACGCAGGATCGTCGGAAAGAGATCGTGCGACTGCACCCGGGCGGCGATCCGCGCGCCGGCGGCGACCCGCGGCGGATAGCGGAGGATGAGGGGCACCCTGAGAAGCGTCGCGTCGACGCTCATCTTGTGATCGAGCAGGCCGTGCTCTCCGAGGTTCTCGCCGTGATCGCCGACGATGGCGACGATGGTGCGGTCGAGGAGATCGAGCTCGCGCAGGGTCTCGATGACTTCGCCGACCCGCCGGTCGACGTAGGCGATCTCGCCGTCGTACAGGTCCGACAGCACCGCGAGGTCGTCCGCGGTGAGGTCCGATCGGCCGAGGATGAAGCGCATCTCGTCGGGGTGGCCCAGGCGCGCCAGGCGCGCCACGCGCGCCGGGTCGGCGCCCGGGCGCAACCACCGCGACCGCTCCGGCTCGGGCGGATGGTACGGCAGGTGCGGCTCGAAGTAGTTCGCGAACAGGAGGAACGGCTGGCGGCGTGCGGTCGGGTCGTCCTGACGCCAGCGCAGGAAGCGGATGATCCTCTCGTTGTTGAGGGTCGCGCCGGTGTCGGGGTCGCCGTCGTGCACGTCGCGCCAGGTCTCCACCCAGGTGTCGAATCCCTGCTGGAAGTTGTAGGTCTTGCCGAGCCACGGATTGGCGGTGTAGCCGACGGTCCGGTATCCGGCGTCGCGCAGGATTTCGGCGAGGGTGGTCTCGTCGTCCGGGAACGCGAGCGCACCGCAGTCGGTGCCGTGCGCCGACGGGTAGCGCCCGGTGAACAGGCTCGCGTGCGCCGGCACGGTCCACGGGGCCGGCGACCAGGCGTCGGCGTAGACCGTGGCGTCGCGCGCCAGCGCCGCGAGGTGCGGGGTCCGCTCGCCGCGCTCGTCGGCGGCGAGCACCCGGTCGGCGCGCGCCGTGTCGAGGACGATGAACAGGACGTTGGGGCGCGTGGATTCCCCGCAGGCGGCGCCACCGAGACCGATCGCGGCCACCAGCGCGAGCGCCGCGACGCGCGCGCCTTGACAGGCTTCCGCGGCGTCGCGAGAATGGCAGTTCACGATAGGGCCTCTAGTTTCATCAGGAGAAATCCATGTCCCGCTGGCCGATGCCCCCCGAGTACCCCGGCGACTATCCTCTCCTGCGGACGCCGCTCCCCGGCCCGAACGCCCGGGCGGCGATCGCGCGCGACCAGCGCGTCGTCTCGCAGAACCTGAGCAAGGACGTGCCGCTGGTCGTGGCGCGCGGCCAGGGGATGGTGATCGAGGATGTCGATGGCAACCGCTTCCTCGACTTCGCCGCGGGCATCTCCACCGTCTCGACCGGGCACTGTCACCCCGATGTCGTCGCGGCGGTCAAGGCGCAGTCGGAGAAGCTCCTGCACGTCTGCTACACCGACTTCTTCTACGAGATCTACATCGAGCTGGCGGAGACCCTGGCGCGGCTCGCGCCGATGAGCGGCGCCAAGCGCGTCTTCCTCACCAACTCGGGCGCCGAAGCGGTCGAGACCGCCGTCAAGCTGGCCCGGCTGCGCACCGGTCGCTCGAAGGTGATCGGATTCTTCGGGGCTTTCCACGGACGCACCTACGGCGCGATGTCCCTGACCGCCAGCAAGCCGGTGCAGCGCCGGGGCTACTCCCCCTTCGTCCCGGAGATTCACCACACCCACTACGCCTACTGCTACCGCTGCCCGGTGAATCGCGCGCCGGAGTCCTGCTCGGTGGAGTGCCTCGACCTTCTGACCGAGTCGTACTTCCATCACACCATCGACCCGAAGGAGGTCGCGGCGATCGTGGTCGAGCCGATCCAGGGGGAAGGCGGGTTCATCCCGCCGCACCCGAAGTTCCTCGCCCGGCTGCAGCAGATCTGCCGGGAGAACGGCATCCTGCTCATCGCCGACGAGGTGCAGAGCGGCATGGGGCGCACCGGGAAGATGTTCGCGCTCGAGCACTACGGCATCGACCCCGACATGATCATCCTCGCGAAGGGAATCGCCTCGGGGATGCCGATCTCGGCGGTGATCGCGCGCGACGACGTGATGAAGTGGAACGACGGCGGGCACGGGTCGACCTTCGGCGGCAATCCGGTGTCCTGCGCCGCCGCGCTCGCCACTCTCAATCTCCTCGAGGGCGGGCTGATCGAGAACGCCGGCCGGGTCGGGGCGCGCCTGATCGAGAAACTGAAGGCGCTGATGCCGGCGCACCCGCTGATCGGCGACGTGCGCGGGCGCGGGCTCATGGTCGGCGTCGAGGTGGTGCGCGACCGCGCCAGCCGCGCGCCGGCGCCGGCCGAGCGCCACGAGATGATCGTCAAGGCGTTCGAGCGCGGGCTCCTGATGCTGCCGTGCGGCGCCTCCACCATCCGGCTGTCGCCGCCGCTCGTCGCCACCGACGCCGACGTCGACAAGGCGGTCGGCATCCTCGACGCGGTATTCTCCGAGGTCGAGAAGGCGGCGCTCGTCGGCCGCTGAGCCGACCCGACGGTTCTCATCGCCGCCCGTCCGCCGCGGCGCGCGGCGTGTCGGTCTCGCGGGTCGCGGGCGCCGCCGCGTACATCGCCTCGATCGCGGCGCGGTAGTGCTCCTCGATCACCTTGCGGCGCGGCTTGAGGGTCGGCGTCACCTCGCCCGCCTCCGGGCTGAACTCGCGATCGAGAAGGTGGAACCGCCGCACCTGCTCGTAGCGCGGCAGGTGCTCGTTGACCGCCGCAATGCGGCGCTCGATCAGGTCGAGCACGCGCGGGTGCCGGAGGAGCGCCGCCGCGTCGGTCAGCCCGAGCTCCTTGTACGCCGCCCAGGCGCGCAGCTGATCGAGGTCGGGGACGATGAGCGCGCTGATGAAGTGCCGTCGATCGCCGAGGACGACCGCCTGCGCGATGAACCGGTCGGCCCGGAGGAGGTTCTCGATCGGCTGGGGCGCGACCATCTTGCCCCCGGAGGTCTTGAGGACCTCCTTCTTGCGGTCGGTGATCACGAGGCAGCCGTGCGCGTCGAAGCGGCCGATGTCGCCGGTGTGCAGCCACCCGTCGACGATCGCCTCGCGCGTCGCCGCCTCGTCGTTGAAGTAGCCGCGCATCACCGACGGCCCGCGCGCCAGGATCTCGCCGTCCTCCGCGATCCGCACCTCGAGCCCATCGATCGGCGGACCGACCGACCCGATGCAGACGCTGTCGACATGGTTCACGGCGATCACCGGAGAGCACTCGGTCAGGCCGTACCCCTCGACGACGTTGAGGCCGATGCCGGCCAGCACCTCGGCCACTTCGGTCGCGAGCGGCGCGCTGCCGCTGACGAAGAAGCGCAGGCGCCCGCCGGCGCGCGCCCGGATCGGCGCGTAGACCAGGGGATCGAAGACCGCCCTGAGGGCGCCGAGGATCGGACCGCGGCCGCCCGGTCGCCGGAGACGGGCGCCGCAGGCGCGCGCCACCCGGATCGCGACGCGGAACAGGCTGCGGCGCGGCTCGGGGAGCCCGAGTCCCGCGTCGAGGATGCGCCGGTGCAGCTTCTCGAGAAGGCGCGGCACGACGCAGACGATCGTCGGCCGGACCTCCTGCATCGCCGCCCCGGTCGCCTCGATCGACGGGGAGTAGGCGATGGTCGCGCCGCGGTGCAGGTAGCAGTACTCCACCATCCGCTCGTAGACGTGTGACAGCGGCAGCACCGACAGGCAGAGATCGTCCGCCTCGAACGGGATGGCGGCGCAGGCGGCCTCGACGTTGTGCGCGAAGTTGCCGTGCGACAGCATCACCCCCTTGGGGACGCCGGTCGTCCCCGAGGTGTAGATGATGCTCGCCAGGTCGTCGGGCGTGGCGGCGCCGAGACCTGCGTCGGCCCCCGGCTCACCGGCGCGCGCCGCGCCGAGCGCCACGACGTCGCCCCATCGCCGCGCGTCGGTCGCGCCCTCGGCGGGCGCGTCGAAGATCACGACCTCGCGGAGCGCCGGCAGGCTCGCGCGCACCGATCGGATCTTCTCCATCTGGCTCGTGCCCGACACTAACAGGGCGCGCGCTCCCGAATCGGACAGGATGTAGCCGATCTGGTCGGCGAGGAGCGTGGTGTAGACCGGCACGGTGACCGCACCGGCCATGAGGATGGCGTAGTCGGTGGCGGTCCACTCCGGCCGGTTCTCGGACAGGATCGCGACCCGATCGCCGGGCGCGATCCCGAGCGCCCTGAGCCCCAGCGCCAGATCGCGGATGGTCGCGCACAGCTCGGCCGTGGGGACGTCCCGCCAGGTTCCCGCCTCGCGATAACGCAGTTGCGCCGGCTTGCCGGGGCCGGCGGCGAGACGACGCGGGAT
>DATKFL010000420.1:0-5829 GCA_035511355.1 Dongiaceae bacterium | reverse complement strand
CGCGGCTCCGCGCGAGCCGCGACGGCGTTGCGGCCGCCGCGGCGCTCGCGGCCGTCGAGACCGCGGCGCGCGGCCGGGAGAACCTGGTGCCGCGGCTGATCGCGGCGGTCGAGGCGAAGTCGACGCTGGGCGAGATCGCCGATCGCCTGCGCGACGTCTTCGGGGCCTACCGCGCCCGCGATCGGGTTTGAGGGCATGCCGGTGACCGCCCTTCTCGAAGTCGACGGCCTGTCGGTGCATTTCCCCGCGCGCGGCGACGCCGCCGACGCCGGCGCCCGCGACGGGATCGTGCGCGCGGTCGACGGCATCTCGTTCGCCGTCCCGGAAGGCGGCACCCTGGGCCTCGTGGGGGAGTCGGGCTGCGGCAAGAGCCTCACCGCGCTCGCGCTCCTGCGCCTCGTGCCGGAGCCGGGGTGGATGGCCGGCGGGCGGCTGGTCTTTCGCGGCGTCGATCTCACGGCCCTCCCCGAGAAGAAGATGCGCGGCTACCGCGGCCGGCAGATCGCGCTGGTGTTCCAGGAGCCGGCGGCGGCGCTCAACCCGGTCCTCTCGGTCGGCACGCAGATCGCCGAAGGGCTCGTGGTGCACGGGCTGATGAAGAAGAAGGAGGCGCTCCGCGAGGCGGCCCGGCTCCTGGCCGAGGTGCGCATCCCGGACGCCGAGCGTCGCGTGCACGAGTACCCGCACCAGATGTCGGGCGGCATGCGCCAGCGGGTGATGATCGCGATGGCCCTGGCCTGCCGGCCGGCGCTGCTCATCGCCGACGAGCCGACCACCGCCCTCGACGTCACGCTGCAGGCGGAGATCCTCGATCTCCTGAAGCGCCTCCGCGACGAGCGCGGGCTGGCGCTCCTCCTCATCAGCCACAACCTCGGAGTGATCGCCGAGACCGCCGATCGGGTCGCGGTGATGTACGCCGGGCGGATCGTCGAGGAGGCGCCGGTGCGCGATCTCTTCCGCGCGCCGGCGCATCCCTACACGGCGGGTCTCCTGCGCTCGATGCCGCGTCGCGGGGTCGCGGGCGCCGGCCGCCGCCTGGTCGCGATCGAGGGCAACGTTCCCGATCTCGCGCGCCTGCCGCCCGGGTGCGCCTTCCATCCACGCTGCCCCGACCTGATGCCGGAATGCCGGGAGACCGCGCCCGCATGCCTGCCGCTGGGCGAGCAGGGACCGCGCGCCACCCGCCGCGCCGCCTGCTTCCTGACCCACGACACCGCCGGCCGGCCGCGACCGGTGCCCCACGCTCCCTCGGCAGGCCGCGTCGCCGCGGCCGACGGCGCGCCGCAGGCTTCCCCGGGAACGGGAGGTGTCGCATGAAGGCCCCGCTCCTCGAGGTCGAAGGCCTGGAAAAGCGCTTCCCGATCCGGCGCGGCCTGTTCGGGCGGGTCCGGGGCGAAGTGCGCGCCGTCGACGGGGTGTCGTTCGAGGTGCGCGCCGGGGAGACCGTCGCGCTGGTCGGCGAGTCGGGGAGCGGCAAGACGACGACGGGTCGGCTCGTGCTGCGCCTCCTCGAGCCGAGCGCCGGCTCGATCCTCTTCGACGGCGCCGACCTCCTCGCCCTGGCGCCGCGGGATCTCCGGAGGATGCGCCGGCATCTTCAAGTGATCTTCCAGGACCCGTTCGGTTCGCTCAATCCGCGCATGCGGATCGGCACGATCGTCCGCGAACCGCTCGACATCCACAAGGTCGGCGCGAACCGGGCGGAACGCGACGCGATGGTCGACCGGCTGCTGGCGCGCGTCGGGCTCGACCCGGGCGTCCGGCGGCGTTATCCGCACGAGTTCTCAGGCGGCCAGCGGCAGCGGATCGGCGTGGCGCGCGCCATCGCCCTCCGCCCGAAACTGATCGTGGCCGACGAGCCGGTCTCGGCGCTCGACGTCTCGGTGCAGGCGCAGGTCATCAACTTGATGATCGACCTGCAGGAGGAATACGGTTGCGCGTATCTTTTCATCGCCCACGACCTGGCTCTCGTGGAGCGCTTCGCCGACCGCGTGGCGGTGATGTATCTCGGCCGGATCGTCGAGAGCGCCCCGGCCGCCGATCTATTCAGGAACCCCCTGCATCCTTATACTAGGGCGCTCTTGCAGGCCATTCCGGTTCCTGATCCGGAGCGGGTCCGGGAGCGCGCCGCCCTCGCAGGGGATCCCCCCTCGCCGGCCGAGCCGCCCCCGGGATGCCGGTTTCATCCCCGCTGCCCGGTGGCGGTCGATCGCTGCCGCCGGGAGGATCCGGTCCTGCGGGAATCGGCCCCCGGCCACCGGGCGGCCTGCCATCTGGCTCCGGGTTCGTGAAACTCCGGGCCACACGCGACCGTATAGTGGGCGACCACCGAGGTGACCTGATGAGAGCACGTCCGGCTGCACGAGCGCTGTTCGCCCTGTCGTTGTTCGCGTCGTCGCAGGCCCTCGGGCCGCTCGCGGCGGCGCAGGAGAGCGGCAAGCCGCTCGCCGACCCGCCTTACCCCGACGGGGCGATCATCGAGAGCATCCCCCCGAACGCCATCGTCCTGAGCCTCGACGACACGCTGAAGGGGGCGCTCGAGCACAACCTGGCGATCGCGGTGCAGCGCTACCAGCCGCGCACCACCGCGACCTTCATCGACACGGAGCGCTCGGTCTTCGACCCGTTCATCACCGGCAACGCCTATTACAGCAACGACGAGCAGGCGCGGGTCTCCACTTTCATCGGGCCGTACTCCTCGACCGACAAGGTGAACTCCTACACCGCCTCGTGGCTCGACCCGCTGAGCACCGGCGGGTCGTACAGCGTCGATCTCAACGCCACCGACACCGACAGCAACCTGAACAACGCCCTGGGCTCGACCGTCTCGACCGGTTACAACACCTCGTGGCTCCTGACCTACAAGCAGCCGCTCCTCCGGAACCTCGGCCGCGACGTGAATCTCTGGCCGATGGTGGTGGCGCAGAAGACCCTCGGGATCAGCGAGTCGGTCTTCCGCCAGACGGTGATCGACACGATCGCGCAGGCCGAGTCGGCCTACTGGGACCTGAACTTCGCCATCATGCAGCTCCGGACCGAGCGCTTCTCTCTGAAGCTGGCGCAGGACTTCCTCGATCAGAATCGCATCAAGGTGCGGGTCGGCACGCTCGCGCCGATCGAGATCACCCAGGCCGAGGCCGGCGTCGCCGATCGCGAGGAGACCGTGATCATCTTCGAGGCGGCGCTGCGGGCCGCCGAAGACCAGATCCGGCGCGTCATCGGTGTGGCGAGCGACTCGAAGGACTGGGACCGCCCGGTGCGTCCTTCCGACCCGATGACCTGGGACGAGGTGCAGGTCGACGAGGACGAGGCGATGCAGGCGGCGCGCGCCAACCGGCCCGACATCGAGCAGGCCCGCATCGCCATCGAGGCGCGCCAGACCGAGGACCAGGCGCGCGACAACCTGCGCCGCTGGGGCCTCGACTTCCAGGGGACCTACGGCAACCTCGGATTCGCACCCAACGGCTATGGCGACTCGTTCGACGATCTCAAGGATCAGAACCAGACCTCCTGGAGCGCGGGGCTGACCCTGTCGGTGCCGCTGCACAACCGCTTCGCCATCGCCAACAAGCAGCGCACCGAGAACGAGCTGGCGCAGGCGCAGATGCAGCTGCAGCAGGTCGAGCAGGGGGCGCGCGTCTCGATCAGCGCCGCGGTGCGCCAGGTGCGCACCAACATCCGGCGCGTGCAGTCGGCGCAGGTGAACGTGCGGCTGCAGCGCGAAAAGCTGCAGGCCGAGCAGAAGAAGTTCGAGAACGGCATGAGCACCTCGTTCCAGGTGCTGCAGTTCCAGGATGACCTGGCGAACGCCGAGACGCGCGAGAACCTGGCGAAGAACGACTACGCCAAGGCGCTCGTCGAGCTGAGCCGCGCCAAGGGAACCATCCTCACCGAGCGCGGCATCCTGGTCGCGCCGGTCACCGGTCAGGACAACGGCGCGACGACGCAGAGCCGGGCGCTCCGGCCGCTGTGGAAGCCGGGCACCGAGGCGGCGTCCGCCGGTCTCCGGCTCGCCGACACCGAGCCCGGCGCCGCGACGCTCCCCTCGAAATTCTCCTACGGCGGCGACCACCCCGTGGCGCCGACGCAGGACTGGATCGGGCTGAGTCGGACATCGCAGACCCGCTGACCTGCCGGGTCGCCAGGGGGGCGCGCGCCTCCCTCCTGGCGGCGGCGCTTCTCGCCGCGTTCGGCTGCGCGCGTCACGGCCGTCCCAATGTCCTTCTGATCGTCGCCGACACGGTGCGCGCCGATCGGATCGGCGCCGCCGGCTACGCCCGCGCGACCACTCCCGCGATCGACGCGCTCGCCAGGGACGGCGCCCTCTACCTCGAAGCGCGCACGCCGTCGCCCTGGACCCTGCCGGCGCACGCCAGCCTGCTCACCGGTCTCTACCCGTCGGCGCACGGCGGCGAAGCAGGAAGCCTGAAGCTCGACGCGGCGCTGCCGTTCCTCGCGCGCCGTCTGCATGACGCCGGCTACCGCACCGAGGCCTCGATCGGGAATCCCTGGGTCGGCAAGGACTACAACTTCCAGGAGGGATTCGACCGGTTCGAGGAGGTCTGGCGCAAGGTGAAGGGGACCGAGGCCGACATGGGCGCGGGCGCCACGAACGAATGGCTGACCCGCTGGCTCGACGAGCGCGCCACGAACCCCGCCGCGCGCGACAAGCCGTTCTTCCTGTTCGTGAACTATTTCGAGCCGCACCTGCCGTACAACGCCCCCGAGCCCGAGCGCGGCCGCTTCGTCCGCGCCGGCGCCGATCCGGCGGCCATCGAGCGGATGCGGCACTTCAAGTACCCGGAGGAGGTGCGCTTCATCCTCGGGCTCACCCGGCTCATGCCGGACGAGCTCGCCCTCCTCGGGGATCTGTACGACGGCGAGATTGCCTACGTCGATCGCCGGATCGGCGAGCTCGTCGCAGCGCTGCGCCGCAATGCCCTGCTCGACGACACCGTCGTCGTCGTGACCTCCGACCATGGCGAGATGCTCGGAGAGCACCGGCTTCTCGATCACAAGCTGAGCGTCTTCGAGCCGGTGCTGCGCATCCCCCTGGTCGTGCGCTACCCGCCCGCCGTGCGGGCCGGTCAGCGGATCACGGCCCCGGTCATGCTGCAGGATCTCTACGCGACGATTCTGGCGCTGGCCGGCGCGCCCGCCGACGCCGCGGCAGCCGCCGCCGGTGCGCATCCCGACGCGCGCCCCCTGCCCGGCGTGCGCGGTCTCGATCCCGGCGCGCCCCGCGGCGCCACCCCCGACGATCCGATCATCTCGGAGTACGGCCCGCCCACCGATTTCCTGCAGGTAATCGAACGGATCGCCCCCGGCTTCGACACCCCGACCTTCAACCGTACCCTCATCGCCTGGCAGGTCGGCACGCGCAAGACGATCTGGGCCTCGAACGGCTACCACCGGATCTTCGACCTCGCGGCCGACCCCGCCGAGTCGGCCGACCTCGGTCCCGCCAACCCGGACGAACTGACCGCGACGGCGTCTCGCGTGGAGGCCTGGCTCTCCCGTCCGGGGGCCAGGCCGCCGATCGGGGAGCCCAGGTAGCACCCCGGGGGAGCCGGGGCTGGCGCCTTCGCCGGGCACGGGTCCGGCCGCGCAGTGCGCGGCCTCCCCTCGGCTCGCTGCGCGCCTGCCCACCGCGCCTGGAAACCGGCGTGGTGGGACCCGCGGCGCTCCGTCTCGCACGGCCCTGCGAAGACGCCAGTCCCCGGCTCCCTAAGGTATGAACCGGGTCACTCCGGCCGCCGATCCGAAGCAGGTTTGCCTAGAGGGGGGCCCGCGCGCGGAACCCGCGGGGGCGTGCGAGACGGAGCGCCG
>DATKFL010000419.1:0-4357 GCA_035511355.1 Dongiaceae bacterium | reverse complement strand
GGCCGTGTCGAGCGTGACGGGTCGAACGGGCGGACGGTCGTGCATGAAGCACCCCCTTCGGTCGATTGTACTCGATGGGTTGATCGGCTCTTCCGGAGCAAGGCCGGTGCCAGAAGTGGACATGGCTCGCGAATCGCTGAGCGGTCGAACGTTACTCCGAGGGGGGCCCGTTCCGGATGCCGCGCGCGCCGCCGGATGCGGCGAGGTGATATACCGCGAAGGGGATCCCTGGCAGTAGAGATCGAGCTTCAACAGGCCGGGGTTCCGCCGGACGTCGGTCTCCATCGCCGCCCCCCGGCGCGGCCGGCGGCGACGCCGCCATGGTCCGCGCCGGCTTCAACATACCGCGACGCGGTCCCGGACGCGATTCCCGCCGGGCCGGATTCCTGATCGGGATCAGGAACCGCCCTGGTGGGCGGCGCGCCGCCGGCCGTCAACCGAAAGCCGCGATGCCGGTCAGGCCTCGATCTTCACGGTCACCGCGGAGTCCAGGCGGAGTTCGAGATGCGTCCCGGAAGCGAGGACGATCTCCTCGCCCTTCGTGCCGGCGGCGATCGCCGTGCCGGCCGCGCCCCCGACGACCGCCCCGGCCACGGTGCCGTGCGTCTTGTGATCGTGGCTCAGGAGGCGGCCGAGGAGGGCGCCGCCGGCGGCCGCGCCGCCGATCGTCGCCGCATCCTTCTTGGTCTCGCTCTTCCCTTCGCGGCCCCAGGCGGCGTGGATCGGCGCGTCACCGGCGGGCAGGTCGACCGACTCGAACACGACGCGCAGGAGCGCGCGCCCGCCGATCGCCTTCAGGCCCCGCGCCTCGACCACCTGGCCGTTCACCGTCGAGCCGGCGGGGATCACCACCTTCTGATCGACGACGACGTCCTCGGTGACCCGCGCGGCGACCTCGTCGCCGGCGGAGCTCCGGGCGCTCGACACGGTGTCGAGCAGTTCGACGTGCAGCGGGGTTCCCGAGGGGAGCGTCTTCTCGATCGTCGGCTTCGCCCCGCAGGCGACCGCCGACAGCACGCAGATGCCGAGACTCAGTGCAGATGGAATCCTGCGCATGGGTCGGACCTCCTTGTGGTTGTGCCGGGGGGAGACAGGAATGCTCGCATGCGATCGATCGGAATTCAAGGCGAGGCGCGAAAAAATCCGCCGTCGACGACCGACGGATCGCGTCATGCGTCTGCTTGACTTGCGCCTGCTGTGGCAGAATGTTTCCCGCGACGGGGGGGCGCACGTCGGAGGGAAGGGTCCGATGCGGCGTCAGGAGTCCCTGCGGTACCTGGCAGAGAATCTCACCCTGCTCTTCCTCTATTTCGTCGCCGGACGGATCGGTCTCGCCCTCGCCATCCAGCATCCGAGCGTGTCGCTGGTCTGGCCGCCCTCCGGGATCGCCCTCGCCGCGCTGATCCTGCTGGGGACGCAGGCCTGGCCGACGGTCTTCCTCGGCGCCTTCCTGGTCAACGTCACGACCGCGGCGTCGGTGCCCCTGGCGCTCATGATCGCCGTCGGCAACACGCTGGAGGCGGCGCTCGGCGCCGTGCTCGTGAACCGCTTTGCCGGCGGGCGCCGGGCCTTCGAGCGACCCGAGAACGTCCTGCGGTTCGTCGGCGGGGCCGCGCTCCTCGCCACCTGCGTGAGCGCCACGCTCGGGGTCGCGAGCCTGATGCTCGCCGGACGCGCGACCGCCGCGCAGGCCGGGGCGCTCTGGCAGACCTGGTGGCTCGGGGACGCGGTCGGCGTCGTGGTCGCGGCGCCGTTCCTGCTCCTCTGGAGCGATGCGCGCCCCCCGGCATGGCGGGGCCGGGCGCTCGAGCTGGCCGGACTCGCGATGAGCCTTCTCGGCGTCGGCTTGGTCGTCTTCAACGAAAAAATCTTCGCCGCTCCCGGACGGCCGACCCTCGCCTACCTGTGCGTCGTGCCCCTGACCTGGGCGGCGCTGCGCTTCGGGCAGAGGGAGGTCTCGGCCTCGATCGTCGTCCTGTGCGGGATCGCCATCTGGAACACCATCCAGAACTCGGGGCCGTTCGCGGGCGGCACGCCGACCCAGTCGCTGGTCCTGCTCCAGCTGTTCCTCGGAGTCGTCGTGACGATGGCGCTCGGGGTGGGGGCGCACGCGGCGCACAGCCGCTCGATCGAGCGGGCGCTCGAAGCCGCGCACACCGATCTCGAGCAGCAGGTGGAGGATCGCACCCGCGAGATCTCCTCGACCCATCTCGAGCTCCGGAAGAGCGAAGCACGCTTCCGGAACTTCATCGAGGCGGCGCAGGACCCCCTCCTGATCGTCGATCGGAGGGGGCGCATCGTGCTGG
This sequence comes from Dongiaceae bacterium, assembly GCA_035511355.1. Classification (GTDB taxonomy): domain Bacteria; phylum Acidobacteriota; class Polarisedimenticolia; order Gp22-AA2; family Gp22-AA2; genus DATKFL01. The sequence goes on along the minus strand of DATKFL010000419.1, from coordinate 2,051 downwards.
TCAACGCGCGCGCCGAGACCGCCTTCGGCTACCGGCGCGACGAGCTGTTCGGCAAGCCGATCGAGATGCTGCTGCCGGAGCGTTTCCGCGGGCAGCACGAGGACTCGCGCGAGGAGTACTTCCGCTTCCCGCGTCTCCGGTCGATGGGAGAGGGGCCGGATCTGCACGCCATGCGACGCGACGGCACCGAGTTCCCGGTCGAGATCATGCTCAGCCCGCTCGAGACCGAGAAGGGCACGCTGGTGTCGGCGGCGATCCGCGACATCACCCGGCGGCGGCAGGCGGAGGAGTCGGTCGCGCGTCTCGCGGCGGTGGTCGCGTCGTCCGACGAAGCGATCATCAGCACCGACGCGGACGGGTTCATCGCCACCTGGAACGCCGCCGCCGAAAGGGTCTTCGGCTATCCCGCGGCGGAAGTGATGGGGCGGTCGAGCGCCGTGCTCACCGCGCCCGGTCACGCCGGCGAGATGGAGGCGATTCTCGAGCGCCTCAAGCGGCGCGAGCAGGTGCGGCACGAGACCCAGGTGCTGCGCAAGGACGGCGAGGTGCTCGACGTGGCGCTCACCGCGTTCCCGGTGCTGGGGGCGAACGGCCGGCTCCTCGGCTTCTCGACCATGTTCCGCGACATCACCGAGCAGAAGCGCTCCGAGGCGACCCGCCGGGAGAGCGAGGTCCTCGCGAGCCAGGTGCAGGAGATGTCGCGGCACACGCACGAGATCGCGCTTCTGAGCGAGCTCGGCGACGTGCTGCGCGCGGCGGTGCGGGTGACCGAGGCCTATCCGGTCATCCCGCGCTTCCTCAAGGAGTTCTTCCCCGGGGAGTCGGGGGCGCTCTACGAGTTCGACCTGCAGCACGGCCTGTACTCCACGGCGCTCGTCTGGGGCGAGGCGCCACCGCCGGAAGACGCGTTCGGGGCGAGCGACTGCTGGGCGCTCCGGCGCGCGCGCCCGCACGAGGTGACCGACCCCGCGGGTGAGATGATCTGCGGACATCTCGGCGCGTCGATCCTGGCCGGATCGCTGTGCATCCCGCTGATGGCGCGCGGCCGGACGCTCGGGCTCCTGCACCTGCGCGGCCGGCCCGACCGCCGCGGGAGAAACGGCAGCGACGGCGTGCGCGGCGAGTACCGCCAGAGACTCGCCAGCACCGTGGCGCAGCAGATCTCCTCGGCGCTTCACGACCTGACGATCCAGGAGACGCTCCGCGAGCAGGCGAGCCGCGATCCCCTCACCGGCCTCTTCAACCGCCGTTACATGGAGGAGACGCTGCACCGCGAGCTCTTCCGCGCGGCGCGCCGCAAGCACCAGGTCGGCTTCCTCCTGTTCGACCTCGACCACTTCAAGCGTCTGAACGATCGGTTCGGACACGCCGCGGGCGACGCCGCCCTCCGCGAGGTCAGCGCCTTCGTGCACCGCCGGGCGCGGGTCGAGGACATCCTCTGCCGCTACGGCGGCGAGGAGTTCCTCCTGGTCCTCGCCGACTGCTCGTCGCGCAACGCCATGAAGCGCGCCGAGACCATCCGCGAGGGTATCCGCGGCCTGCGCCTCGAGCACGAGGGTCGCCCGCTCGGGGAGATCACGGTGTCGGTCGGCGTCGCCCTGTTCCCCGACCACGGGCGGACGCTCGAGGACCTGTTCCAGGCGGCCGACGCGGCGTTGTACGAGGCCAAGAAGACCGGCCGCGATCGGATCGTCGCGGCCGACACGCTGCCGTGGGTGGTGATCCCGGGGCACGGTCCCGAGTCGGATCTGCAGCACTGACCCCATGGTGTCGCGCAGCCTGTTGCGTCCGGAGGTGGCGAGGGCCCGCGGGGTTCTGTCTGCGGGTGAACAGGACCGTCGGGCGAACCCGCGCATTTCCTGAGGGATTCGGCGGTTTCCCGGTGGCACGCTCCGTGGTGTCGGCGGGTTGATGCGCTGGCCGCGGACCCCCGTCGAACGGGTGCAACTGTTCCGACCCCCCTTCTGCCCCTGGCCGGAGTGCGCCGAGCATCGTCGGACCAGCCGCGGCTACCGGTTCCGCCGGCACGGCCGCTACCTGACCCGGCGGCG
>DATKFL010000418.1:0-4957 GCA_035511355.1 Dongiaceae bacterium | reverse complement strand
TTCGTCTTCTGGCTGGCCAGCCTGCACGACAAGAAGGACTGGGCGCCGGCGGGCGCGGTCGCCGAACCGGGCGGCGGGCACGGAGGGCGCCACTGATGATCCGCATCCCGCTGGTCGCGCGGCTCGGCCTGCTGGTGGTGGCGACCACCCTCTTCTACACCTACGTCGGGCAAATGGTGCCGCAGAAGGAAGTGCACCCGCCGGTCGAGGTCGTGATGAAGAAGGACATGACCACCGCCGACCTGGTCAAGACTGGGCGCGAGATCATGGACGGCAAGGGGCTCTGCTTCACCTGCCACACGGTCGGCAAGAAGGGGGCGCTCCGCTTCCCCGATCTCGAGGGGGTCGACGGCCGGGCGCGCGGCCGCGAGAGCGGCCTGACCGACATCGACTACTTCGCGCAGGCGATGTACGAGCCGAATGCCTACGTCGTCGAGGGGTTCAACCCCGGCATGCCGGTGATCAACAAGCCGCCGATCGGTCTCACCGATGACGAGATCCTCTGCGTCATCGCCTATCTCCAGAGCATGGGCGGCACACCGACGGTCACACTGCAGACGAAGCACAAGTACAACGGCGGCACGACCGGCGCGACCGGCGGCGGCGCCGCGGCCCCGGCGGCGGCACCAGCGGCGCCAGCACCCGCGGCGGGAGCGAAGAAGTGAACCTCTTCGTCGTCGGCGCCTTCGTCGCCGCGCTCATCGGGCTCCGGGTCCTGCGCGCCGGGCTCCTGACCTGGGCGCTCGCCTGGATCGTCGGGCTGTATCTCGTCCTGCGCTTCGGCTTCACCGTGCCGATCCCGGTCTCGGTGATCTTCATCTACATGGGGATCGCCAGCATCGCGACGCTCGCCTACGTCACCTCGAGCGACGACCGGCGCGCGGCGGTGGCCCGCCCGCTCGTGCGCCTGATGACCGAGCCGCGGCTGACGCCGCTCCTCGCCGCCCTGGCGCTGGCGATCCCGGCGCTCGCCGCCGCCGGCGTCTACGCGCGCATGAACGCGCCGGTCGAGCCGCCGTTCTTCTCGCGCACCGTGCACCCGGCGTCGCCGTCGACGGTCACGCTGCACGAGAAGAGCATCGACCTCGACGCCGGCGCCGACCCGTACATGGCGCTCAAGGAGTCCGACCCGGCCGCCTGGCAGCAGCATCACGACAACGGCCGGCGGGTCTACTACCAGAACTGCGTCTTCTGCCACGGCGACGACATGGGCGGGAACGGCATGTTCGTGCACGGGCTGAACCCGATCCCGACCAACTTCACCGACCCCGGCACCATCCCGATGCTGCGCGACACCTTCCTGTTCTGGCGCATCTCGAAGGGCGGCCCGGGGCTTCCGGAAGAGGGCGGCCCGTGGGACACCGCCATGCCGGCCTGGGAGAAGTTCCTGACCGAGGAGGAGATCTGGGACGCGGTCCTCTTCGTCTACGACTTCACCGGCTACAAGCCGCGCGCGAAGGAAGGGGAGCACACCAAGTGACCGCCGCGCGACCGCACCGCCCGCTCCGCCGCCCGGCCGCCCGCCGGGGGCTCGCCGCGCTCGTCGGCGCCGCGGCGCTCGTGGCGTTCGGCACGTCACCGGCGCGCGCCGCCGCGCCCGACACCGGCACCGATCAGCAGAAGGCGAGCGGCAAGGCGCTGTACGAGAAGTACTGCCTGCAGTGCCACGGGGAAAAGGGCGACGGCCAGGGGCCGGCCGCGGTGCACCTCCGCCCGATGCCGCGCGATTTCACGCGAGGCAAGTTCAAGGTGCGGACGACGCCGAACGGCTCCCTGCCGACGCACCAGGACCTCAAGAACATCATCCACCGCGGCATGCCCTACACCTCGATGCCCTCCTGGCCGCAGTTCAACGACCAGCAGCTCTCCGACCTGGCGTACTACGTGCAGTCGTTCTCGCCCGACTTCGCGAATCCCGAGCTGGTGCCGACCCAGGTCGAGCTGCCGCCGGCCCCCAAGGCATCGAAGGACGTGGAGACCGTGGGGCGCAAGCTATACGTCGACAGCGGCTGCCTGCGCTGCCACGGCGAGCAGGGGCGCGGCGACGGCCAGTCGGCGCCGACCTTGAAGGACGACTGGGGTCACCCGATCAAGCCGGCCGATCTCACCCAGCGCTGGACCTGGCGCGGCGGCGGTGCGCGCGAGGACGTCCTGCGCACCATCAGCACCGGCTTCAACGGGACGCCGATGCCGTCGTACTTCGACGCGCTCACGCCCGAGCAGCGCTGGCAGCTGGCCGACTACATCTCGTCACTGTCGCCCGACGCGCCGCGCTACGCCAACCTGATCACGGCGAAGCACCTCGATGACCCGTGCGAGCTGGAGACCGCCGACGAGGCGTTCAAGGACGCCCCGGTGGCGCGCATCCCGGTGGTCGGGCAGATCATGGAGCCGACCCGCTCCTTCCACCCGCCGGTCACGGCGATCCTCGTCCAGGCGGTGTACGACGCACAGAGTGTCCTGGTGCGGGTGCGCTGGAACGACATGAGCGCCGAGAAGAGCGGGCACAACAGCCCGTCGATGCCGGTGCCGGCCGACGAGGAGAAGGAGGCCCCGCCGACCGGCGGCGAGGCGGCGCCGGCCGAGGGGGGCGACGTCTGGGGCGGCGAAGAGGCGGCCCCCGCCGCCAAGGCTCCGGCCGGCGGCGGCGACGTCTGGGGCGAGGAGACCGGCGGCGAGGCGGCCGCGGGCGCGGTCCCGGCGTCGGAGTTCTCGGACGCCGTGGCGGTGCAGTGGCCGCTCGCGATGCCGACCGGCGCGCGCAAGCCGTACTTCCTCTTCGGCGACGCCGTGAACCCGGTCGATCTCTGGTTCATGGACCTGGCCCAGAGCGCGCCGCGCCAGTTCACCGGCAAGGGCAGCGCCGACATCGCGCCGAGCGACACCGGGGACGTCACCGCGATGGCGTCGTACAACCAGGGCGAGTGGACCGTGACCTTCAAGCGCCCGCGCACCCCGACGTCGACCGCGATCAGCTTCAATGAAGGTCAGTTCGTCCCGGTGGCCTTCTCGGTCTGGGACGGCTTCACCCGCGAGCGCGGCAACCGCCGCGCCCTGACGGTCTGGTATCACCTGTACCTGGAGCCGTCGGTGAAGGTCTCGCCGGTGAGCGCCATGCTCAAGACCGCGGCGGCCGTTTTCGCCGTCGAAGCGGTCGTGATCGCCTGGGTTCGCAGGCGACAGAAGGAATCAGGGACCCAGGCCGCCTAGGCGGCCATCGGAGGTTGTCATGTACCAGCGCATCTACGTTCCCGTCGACAATTCCGAGCATTCCGACCGCGCCATCGAGTGCGGCGTGACGCTCGGCCGCGCCTTCGGCTCCCAGCTGGTCGGGAGCCACGTCTACGCCGCCAGCATGCACGACTACCGCTTCCGGCAGATGGAGTACACCCTCCCCGAGGAGTACCTCGACGAGGTCGAGCTGGAGCGCCAGCGCAAGATCCACGACAGCCTGATCACCATGGGGCTGAAGCTGATCAGCGATTCGTACCTGCAGCCGATGGCGAAGCGCTGCACCGCCGCCGGCCTGCCGTTCGAGCCGCGCATGATGGACGGCAAGCACCACGTCGAGATCCTGCGCGACGTGGCGGCGTCGGACTACGACCTCGTGGTGCTCGGGGCGCTCGGCGTCGGCCGGGTGCGCGACAGCGTCATCGGGTCGGTCGCCGACCGGGTCGCCAGGCAGTGCGACCGCGACGTCTGGGTGGTCAAGCACGTGCCGGCCGCCGACGAGGCGCCGCGCGACACGATCCTGGTCGGCATCGACGGATCGCCGCAGTCGTTCGCGGCGCTCAACATCGCCATCGGCCTCGCCAGGCAGTTCGGCAAGAAGGTCGAGGCGATCTCGGTCTACGACCCCTACCTGCACTACAAGGTGTTCAACGGCATCGTCGACGTCCTGACCGAGCAGGCGGCGAAGGTGTTCCGCTTCGAGGAGCAGAACCAGCTTCACGAGGAGATCATCGACACCGGGCTGGCACAGATCTACCAGTCGCACCTCGAGGTGGCCGCGAGGCTGGCCGAGGACCAGGGGGTCGCGCTGGTGAAGACCCTGCTCGACGGCAAGGCCTACCAGAAGATCCTCGACCACGTCCGCAAGACGTCGCCGTGGCTCCTGGTGGTCGGCCGCATCGGCGTGCACAGCGCCGCCGACGAGACCACGCTCGGGTCGAACGCCGACAATCTCCTGCGCCTGGCGCCGTGCGACGTGCTGCTGACCTCGAAGGCGGTCGTGCCGAGCCTCGATCTCAAGGCCGAGGAGTCGATCCGCTGGACCCCCGAGGCGGAGCAGCGGATGACCCGCGTCCCGGCCCAGGTGCGCGGCATCGCGCGCACCGGCATCCTGCGCATCGCCCTCGAGAAGGGGCACAGCGTCATCACCAACGCCGTCATCGACGAGGCGATGGACCGCTTCATGCCGAAGCAGACCTCGGACGCCACCAAGGCGCTGGCCGAGGCGATCGCGCTCGAGCGCGCGAAAACCCAGCCGGTCGCGATGTGCCGGGGCTGCGGCGTGTCGTGCCTCGAGGCGGCGCCGGCGAAGTGCTCGGTCTGCGGCAGCACCGACTTCGAGGTGGTGACCCGCGAGATGATCGAGGCGATCGCCCAGGTGGAAGGCGGGCTCACCGAAGAGGTCACCTACGACGGCCGCAAGCTGCGCTGGAGCGACGAGTCGAAGAAGGCGCTCTGGTCGATGAAGGACGCCTACACCCGCCGCCGCACGAAGGCCAGGGTCGAGAAGAGCGCGCGGCTCCGCAAGCTCGACATCATCACCCTCGAGTTCGCCAAGAGCGTGATCGAGGAGGAGACCGGCACGCCGCTCGACCTCACCAAGGGCGCCGGGGCGCTCGCCGCCGCGATCGCCGCCGGGTCACCCGAGGCGACCGGAGCCGGGCATGGCGCCGGCGTGCCCGAAGGCGCGCCGTCGGCCGCGGGCGCGACCGACATCGGCGCGCTC
>DATKFL010000417.1:0-4926 GCA_035511355.1 Dongiaceae bacterium | reverse complement strand
CTCGCCGCGGCCGGCGCGATTCTCGTCGTCGGCGGGCTGGTCGCGTCGCGCCTCGGCAGCGAATTCCTCCCCGAGCTGGACGAGGGGGACTTCGTCATCTTCGTCGAGATGCCGCCGAGCATCGCGCTCGACCGCGGCACCGAGGTCCTGTAGGAGGTGCGCCGCCGGATCCTCGAGTTCCCCGAGGTGCGCGGCGTGCTGAGCGAGCACGGCCGGCCCGAGGACGGCACCGACGACGAGGGCCCGAACATGAGCGAGACCTTCGTGCGGCTGAAGCCGCGCGACGCATGGCCCCGGGGCGTCACCAAGGACACGCTGCAGGAATCGATGCGCGCCTCGCTCACGCAGATCCCCGGGGTCGCCTACAACTTCTCGCAGCCGATCAAGGACAACGTCGAGGAGGCGGTCAGCGGCGTGCGCGGCAAGATCGTCCTCAAGATCTTCGGCTACGACCTCGAGGCGATGCGCGCCACGCTGGTCAAGGCGTCGGCGGCGCTCGCGAGCGTCCCGGGGATCGTCGACCTGGATCTCTACCGGGACGCCACCGTGCCGCAGCTTCAGGTCGAGCTCGACCGCACCGCACTCGCGCGCCACGGGATCAGCGTCGGCACCGCCGAGGATGTCGTCGAGACCGCCCTCGAGGGGAAGGTGGCGACCCGGATGTGGATCGGCGAGCGGCCGGTGCCGGTGCGCCTCCTCCTGCCGCTCACCGAGCGCGAGGACCCGACCCGCATCGGCGAGATCACCGTCCCGGCGCCGGGCGGCGTGCGCGTGCCGCTCGCCGCGCTGGCGACCATCGGGGTGGTCAGCGGCCGCGCGTCGATCAACCGCGAGTCGGGGAGCCGGTTCCTGGCCCTGAAGTTCAACGTCGAGGGGCGCGACATGGGGTCGGTGGTGAAGGACGCCATGGCGGTGGTCGGCAGGGACGTGGCGCCGCCGGCGGGGGACTACTTCGTCTGGGGCGGTGAGTTCGAGAACCAGGCGCGCGCCATGGCGCGGCTCGCGGTGATCGTGCCGTTCTCATTCGTCGTGGTCTTCGCGCTCCTGTATGCCGCGCTGCAGTCGGCGCGCAGCGCCGCCGCCGTCCTCCTGACCGCGCCGTTCGCCATGACCGGCGGCGTCTTCGCCCTCGGGATCTGCGGCATCCCGCTGTCGGTCAGCGCCGCGGTCGGGTTCATCGCGCTCCTCGGGCAGGTGACCCTCGCGGCGCTCCTGGTGATCAGCGCGGTCGAGACGGCGCGGCGCGACGGTCTGGCGTTCGGCGACGCCCTCATCGCCGGCGCGTCGGGCCGGTTCCGCGCCGTGCTGATGACCGCGTCGCTCGCGATACTCGGCCTGATGCCGATGGCGGTGTCGCAGGCGGTCGGGAGCGAGATCCAGCGCCCGTTCGCGGTGGTGATCATCGGCGGGCTGGTCACCTCGATCGGGGTGACACTGTTCGCGCTGCCGGTGTTCTACTCGCTGGTCGCCCGCAGGAGCGCCGTTCCGGCGGCGATCGAGACGCCGATCCTCGAGACGCCCGCATGATCGCCGCCGCGGCGCTGTGTGCCGCGATCGGGGCGGCGGCCCCGATCGCGCCGTCCGCGGCTCCGCCGGCGACCGCCGTGACCGCCCCGGCGGTGCCGCCGCCGGCGCAGGTCACCCTCGCGGAGGTGTTTCGACTCCTGCGCGAGGCGAGCCCGCGCACCGCCGCGGAGCGCGGTGCCCTCGGCATTGCCGCCGCCGAGGGGGTCGCGGCCCGCGTCCTTCCGAACCCGGTCCTGGATTACGACGGGACGTTCCTGCACCACGGCGCCAACACCGGCTCCGCCGACTCGAGCGACCTGGCGATCGAACAGCCGCTCCTCCTGTTCGGTCAGCGCGGCGCGCGCACCCGGAGCGCCGACCTCGCGCTCCAGGCCGCGACCTCCGGCGTGGCGGCGGCGCACGCCGAGCGGGCGCGCCGCGCGCGCGCCGCCTTCGTGACCCTCCTCGCGCGTCAGGAGCGGGTCGGCCTGCTCGACGCGGCGCGCCTCGAGCTGGAGCGGGTGGCGCACGTGGTCACGGCGCGCGCCGAGGCGGGCGAGAAGAGCCGCTACGACGCGCTCCGGATCACGCTCGAGCTGCGGACCCGCGAGGCCGACCTCGCGGCGGCGCGCGCCGAGACCGAGGCGAGCGCGGGGGAGCTGGCGGCGGCGATCGGGCTTCCGGCCTGGCGCCCCGAGGCGGCCGGGACGCTCGAGCCGCTGGGTCTGGCCGGCTCCGACGAGGCAGCGCTCTGGGCGGATGCGTCGGCCGCGCTCCCGGACCTGGTCGCGGCGCGGCGCGACGAGGCGGCGGCGCGCGGCGACGTCGAGCGGGAGCGGCGCGAGCGGCTGCCGGTCCCGGTGCTGACGGCCGGCGGCCAGTTCACCCACGACGAGGAGAGCACCTCGTACATCGCCGGCCTCGCGATCCCCCTGCCGGTCTTCGATCGCGGCCAGGGGGAGCTGGCCCGCGCCGGCGCGCGCGCCGACGCCGCGGCGCTCGAAGTCGCGGCGCGCTCCGCCGAGGCGCGCGCCGACCTGCACAGCGCCCTCGGCATCCTGCGCACGCGCCGCGACGCGCTCGACGCGCTCGATCGCGACGTGATCGGGCGGCTCCCCGAAGTGGCGCGCATGTCGGAGGACGCCTACCACGAAGGGCAGGCCGACATCCTCGATCTGCTCGACGCGCAGCGCGCCCGGACCGGGGCGCTCCTGACCCGGCTCGACGCGCTCGAGGCGGTCGCGCAGGCGGAAGGCGACGTCCTGGCGCTGACCGGTCGGATCGAGGAGGCGCCGGGGGACTCCGGCACCCTTCTCCCGCATGGACCCTGATAGACTCCCGCGCCGGTCGTCTCATGCGGTGACCGGGAGGCCCGGTCTCGACGGGACGTGCGGGAGGGTCGGTCGATGCGCAGACGGGCACTGAGGCTGGGAATCGGAGCGGCGGCGCTCCTGGCGGGATGCGGCGCTTTCGGCGGGGCGATGGCGAAGGAGGAGGCGGCGGAACCGCAGATCCCCACCTGCGACAGGAAGATCGGGACGCTCTCGGTGATCGAGCCGGAGGAGAAGTGGTGGGTGGCCTACAACCTCGAGTCACCCGAGGCGATCATCAAGGTGTTCGTCAGCCAATCGAAATGCTTCACGCTGGTCGACCGCGGCAAGGGGCTCGCCGCGGCGCAGCAGGAGCGCGCCCTCTCTTCGGGCGGCGAGATGCGCGGCGGCTCGAACGTCGGCAAGGGGCAGATGAAAGCCGCCGACTACGGCCTCGTCCCCGACCTGGTGAACAGGAACGCCAGGGCGGGCGGAAAGAACATCGGCGGCATGCTCGGCGGGCTGGTGGGACACGGCGTCGGCGCGGTCGCCGGTGGAGTCAACCTGAAGTCCAAAACCGCCGACGTGGTGCTCACCCTCACCGACCTGCGCTCGACCGAGCAGGTGGCGCTCGAGCAGGGGCACGCGAAGAAGACCGACATCGGCTGGGGCGGCGGCGGGGGCGGCTGGATGGGCGGCGCCTTCGCGTCCGGCGGCGCTTCGAGCTACGCCAACACCGAGATCGGCCAGGTGGTCGTCATGGCCTACCTCGACGCCTACACCAAGATGGTGCAGGAACTGAAGAACAACGCCCCCGACGCCAAGGCCGACAACGTGGGCCAGGCGGTCACCATGGCCAAGCCCGGCCGGATGTACGAAAAGCCGGACCAGAAGGCCAAGGTGGTGCGCGATCTCGACCCGGGGATGATGCTCTACCCGAGCGGCGAGAAAGAGGGCGTCTGGTGGAAGGTCTCCGACGAGCTCGGCAACGAAGGCTGGGTCCCCTCGACCCTGTTCGGTCTCGCCAGGTAGGCGACTCCGCGTCCCGGGAGCGCGTCGGTCCACGGGCGCCTTCGATGTCGGGATCATGAGCGCGCGCAGGAAGCCCGAAGGATCGCCGCGAAACCGACGCGACCTGCTCAAGCTCCTCGGCGCGGGCGCGTTCGGCGCCGCCGCGTCGGGACGACCGGCCGCCGCGGCAGCCCCCGGCCGCGCCGGCACCGGCGAGGCGGCGCCGGCGGCCGTCGACGTCGTGGTGGTCGGGGCGGGATTCGCCGGGCTCGTCGCCGCGCGCCGGCTGATCGCGCGCGGCAAGTCGGTCGTGGTGCTCGAGGCGCGCGACCGCGTCGGCGGCCGCGTCAAGGCGGGGACGGTCGCCGGCCGCACCGTCGACGTCGGCGGCATGTGGGTCGGACCGACCCAGACCCGCCTCCTCGATCTCCTGCGCGAGTTCGACCTGCACACCACGCCGCAGTTCGTCGCGGGGCGGCAGATCCTCCAGTTCGGCGGCCGGCGCTGGACCGCCGACGGTGAGGCGATGGGGTTCGACGCCGACACCGAAAAGGAGGTCGACGCCCTCACCACCGAGCTCGATCGGATGGCGTCCGAGGTGCCGCCCGACGCGCCCTGGAGCGCGCCGAAGGCCGCGGCGTGGGACGCGTTGACCGCCCAGGAATGGCTGCACGCGCGCACCGCGAACCGGTTGATCCGCGACTACTGGCGCTACGACCTGCGCAACGTCCTGCAGGCCGACCTGTCGCAGATGTCGCTCCTGTTCCTCCTCGCCTACATCCGATCCGGCGACAGCGTCGAGACGCTGTTCGGCTACGAGGGAGCGGCGCAGGCCTTCCTCGTGCGCGAGGGAATGCACTCCCTCGCGGGTCGCCTGGCGGCGACCCTCGAAGGGCGCGTCGTCCTGCGCGCGCCGGTGCGGTCGATCGCGCAGGACGGCATGGTCGTCACGGTGCGGTCGGACGCGGGCGCCTGGCGCGCGAGCGCTGCGATCGTCGCCGTGCCGCTGCCGCTGTCGACCCGCATCGCCTACACGCCGCCGCTGCCTCCCGGTCGCGACGCGCTGGCACAGCGCATGCCGATGGGGTCGGTGATCAAG
>DATKFL010000416.1:0-13777 GCA_035511355.1 Dongiaceae bacterium | reverse complement strand
GCCGGCTTCCACGCCCTCAACACCAGCATGTTCGACCTGGCGCTCAACTATCGCCGGGAAGGCATGCTGGCCTACTCGAGGCTCCAGGAACAGGAGTTCGAGCTGGAGCGCCGCGAAGGATACGCCGCGGTGAAGCACCAGGCGTTCGTCGGGGCCGGTTACTTCGACGAGATCCAGCTGGCGGTGACCGGCGGCGCGGCCTCCACGACGGCCCTCAAGGGCTCGACCGAGGAGGAGCAGTTCCACGATCGCGACGCCGCGCGCGGGCCGGTGCGCAAGGGATAGACTCCCCTCCATGGAAGTCCGCCCGGGTCCGGCTCCGAGCGACAGCCGTCTCGCCAACGACACCGCGCGCGCCATCCTGCGCGGCTTCGAGGACCACCAGGCGCGCTTCGGCGCGATCACCCGCCGGGCGCGCGGCCGCTTCGAGGCGCGCGACGTGGTCGGCATGCGGCGCGACGCGATCGAACGGCTCGACCTCTACCGGATCGTCGTCGAGGCGGTGGTCGAGGAGGTGCGCGGGCTCCTCGGCGAGCGCACCGCCCGCGACCTGGTCTGGGCCGGCGCCAAGGCGGTCTACTCGGGGCTGATCACCGGGCGGGACGACTGGGACCTCGCCGAGACCTTCTTCAACTCGATCACCCGGCGGATCTTCCACACGGTCGGGGTCGACCCGGCGGTCGAGTTCGTCGACACCGACTTCGACACGCCGCCGACCCGCTCGCAGCGCCCCGTGGCGCGCTCCTACGGCTCGCCGGTGTCGAGCGCGGCGCTGTTCGAGGCGATCCTCGAGGACCGCGTCTTCGAGGTCGCGTGGGAGGATGCGGCGCGCGACGCCCTGCTCCTGGCGCGCGATCTCGACGCGCGCCTCCAGGGCCTGGGATGGGCCGGCTCGGTCGACCGCGCCGAGATCGCAGCGCCGGTCTTCTACCGCGGCGACGGGGCCTATCTCGTCGGGCGGGTGTTCGCAGGGACGCACGTCTTCCCGATGGCGCTGGCGCTGCTCAACGGCCCGCGCGGCATCGTGGTCGACGCACTGCTGCTGCGCGAGGGGGATGTCAGCATCCTGTTCTCCTTCGCGCACTCGTACTTCCACGTCGACACCGACCGGCCCTACGACCTCGTGCAGTTCCTGCATCGCCTGCTGCCGCGGAAGCGCCCGGCCGAGCTGTACACCTCGATCGGCGCCCCCAAGCACGGCAAGACCGAGCGCTACCGGGAGCTCCTGCGGCACATCGATCAATCGGACGACGCCTTCGAGGTGGCGCGCGGCGATCGCGGCATGGTGATGATCGTCTTCACCCTGCCGTCGCACGAGGACGTCTTCAAGGTGATCCGCGACCAGTTCGACGAGCCGAAGCGGGCGACCGGCGACGAGGTGATGGGGAAGTACCGCCTGGTCTTCCGGCACGACCGCGCCGGGCGCCTGATCGACGCGCAGGAGTTCGAGCACCTGAGGTTCGACCGGCGGCGCTTCGCCCCCGATCTCCTCGACACGCTGCGCACCAGGGCGGCGCAACGGGTGACGGTCGACGGCGACTCGGTGATCATCCGCCACCTCTACATCGAGCGCCGGCTGACGCCGCTCAACCTGTTCGTGCGCGCCGCGCCGCCGGAGGCGGCGCGCGCCGCGGTCCTCGACTACGGTCGCGCCATCAAGGATCTCGCCTCCGCGAACATCTTCCCCGGCGACATCCTGCTGAAGAATTTCGGGGTGTCGCGGCACGGGCGGGTGATTTTCTACGACTACGACGAGCTGTGCCTTCTGACCGACTGCGTCTTCCGGGACCTGCCGCCGGCGCGCGACGACGAGGAGGTGTACGCCGCCGAGCCGCGCTACGTGGTGGGGGAGAACGACATCTTCCCGGAGGAGTTCCAGGCCTTCCTGGGGCTTCCGGCTCCGCTCCGCGCCGCGTTCCATGAGAACCACGGCGACCTGTTCACGGCGGCGACCTGGCGGGCGGTGCAGGAGCGGGTGCGCGCCGGCGATCTCATCCGGATTGCGCCCTACCAGGAGTCGCGCCGGCTGCAGCGGCTTCCCGGGTCCGTCCCGACGGCGGACGACTCCCCGGACGAGGTCGATCAGGCCGGTTGACCAGCGCGGTGTCCCGGCAGACGCAGCCGCCCCGCCGCGGGTCGCAATAGGACTCGCCGGCACAGCGGGTCTCCTCGGTGCGGCAGGCCTGCGGGTCGATCCGGTGCCGGCACTGGCCGTAGAACGCCTCTTCGACGGTGCAGGCGATGCCGTCGTCCGGGCAGACCGAGTCGACGTACCACTCGAGAGTCGGGTCGGGGTCGAGGGTCCCGCCGAGCAGGGTCCCGGAAAGAAGGATGACGGCCAGGAGGACAACGGGGCGGTTCGGCATCGGAGTCACCTTCTCCTACGTCGCAAGGGGCGGTGAGGTTTCAATTCCGCCCCCGCGCATTCGGATTCGACCTGCCGGACCATCGCTAGTCTCCACCGAGAACCGGCGCGGCGCCGGGCAAGGTGACGTGCCGGTGCGGTGCCGATGCAGAAAGCCGCGGGTGCGTTAGACTCCGCCGGATGAAACCGGCGCGGATGCCCCGCGCCGGCGCTCCCCGGGACGCCGCGCCCGAAGGTGACGCATGCGACTTCGATCGGCTCTTCACCTGATCGCCACCATCCCGCTCGCGACCGCGATCGTCGCCACCTCGGCGCCTGCCGCCGCCGATCCGAAGGCGGTCCTGCGAGCCGAGATCGCCAGGCGCCACGACGAGGGCGTGAAGCGGCTGCAGGAATGGATCCACCAGCCTTCGATCGCCGCGGAGAATCGCGGCATGCAGGAGGGGTCCGATCTCCTGATGCGCTACCTGCGCGAGGCCGGTTTCCAGAGCGTCACCAAGGTGCCCACCGACGGGCAGCCGGCGGTGTTCGCCACCTTCGACGCCGGCGCAGCGCGCACCGTCGGCCTCTATTTCATGTACGACGTGAAGCAGGCCGACCCGGCGGAGTGGACCTCGCCGCCGTGGGACGCCGCGATCCTCGACAAGCCGCCGCTCGGCAAGGTCGTCATGGGGCGCGGCGCGGTCAACCAGAAGGGGCCCGAGGCGGCCTTCCTGGCGACTCTCTACGCCCTCAAGGGGATCGGGCGAAAGCCCCCGGTGAACCTGGTCCTGGTGGCGGAGGGGGAGGAGGAGATCGGCTCGCCGCATTTCCACCAGGTGATCGAGCGCCCCGAGGTGGCCGCCGCCCTGAAGAAGTGCGACGGCGTGTTCATGCCCTCGGCGTCGCAGGACCCGGACGGGAGCGTGACCGTCGCGCTCGGCGCGAAGGGGGTGGTCGAGCTGGAGCTGGTGGCGACCGGCGAACGCTGGGGGCGCGGCCCCGGCAAGGACGTGCATTCGAGCAACCGGGCGCGCCTCGACAGCCCGGCCTTTCACCTGGTGCAGGCGCTCAACACCCTGGTCACCGCCGACGGCGACCCGGCGATCGACGGCTTCGCGGCCGCCGCCCGTCCCGCCTCACCGGCCGAGAAGGCGATCCTCGACAACGCGGCGGCGAAGCTCTCCGAGGCGACCGCGAAGGAGATGATGAAGGTCGAGCACTGGGCGCACGACGAAGCCTGGCGCCCCTCGCTCGAGCGGTTCCTGTTCACCCCGACAGTGAACATCGAAGGGCTGGTGGCCGGCTACACCGGTCCCGGCGGCAAGACGGTCCTGCCGCACAGGGCGGTGGCGAAACTCGACCTCAGGCTGGTGCCGGACATGACGTTCGATGCCGCGGTGGCGGCCCTCAAGGCGCACCTGGCGAAGCGCGGATTCGGCGACATCGAGGTGAATCCGAGCGGCGGGTACGACCCGACTTCGACCGCGGCCGACGCGGGGCTGATCAAGTCCCAGATCGCGGTCTACAAGGCGGCAGGGCTCGACCCGATTCTGTGGCCGCGCACCGCCGGGTCCTACCCGGGGTACGTCTTCAGCTCCGCTCCGCTGCGGCTCCCGGCCGGGCATTTCGGACTGGGGCATGGCAGCGGCGCGCATGCTCCCGACGAGTATTTCGTGGTCGAGTCGAGCAATCCGAAGGTCGCCGGGTGGGATGCCATGGTCGCCTCGTACGCCGACTACCTGGACGAGCTCGCCCGCGCCCACTGAGGGGGCCGGGCGGTCTTCGGGGGGGGGGGCGGCGGAAGAAATCTCCCCTGCGCGGCATCAAAGATGCTACCGTGGGGGGACGACTACGACCTTACAGTCGTCCGGGAGAACCTCTTGAGCAAAGCCAATGAGACGTTCGCGGTCGACGATCGAGTGAGTCATTTCGTGCACGGACTCGGCCGGATCACCGCGATCGACGATCGTTACACCACCATCAGTTTCGATCAGGCGGGAGTCCGGAAGTTCCTCAAGGACGTGGTCCGCCTGGAGCGCAGCGACGTCCCGGCGCCCCCCAAGCCCAAGGTGTCCCGCGCCAAGGCCGTCAAGAAGAAGGCCTGACCGCCGCGCGCGCCGGCTCCCGCCGCGCGCCTGGGCGCCTCGCGATCACGATTCGAGGAAGAGTTCGTCCGTGCCGCTGTCGTAGGCGAACAGTTCCGCGAACCGGCCCCACGAGATCGCCAGGTCGAGCTGATCGGCCGCGAAGTCGCCGACCTGCTCGCGCAGGTTGTCGAGGAAGTAGTCGCGGTCGACCCGGCGATCGTCGTCCCTCTGCAAGGTCTCGTAGATCCACCGGATCATCGGGATGCGCAGGATCCGCCCGGCGGCGATCTCCCTGCGCGTGAGGATCGACGCTTCGGCGTAGGCGCGCCCGAGGGGCGTGATCAGGAGGTCCCCCTCCTGCACGTGGCAGAAGCCGACCAGCTCGCCCGCCTCGACGATCGGCAGGAGGTCGTCCAGTTCGAGCGCCAAGTCGGTGCCCAGGCGGGGCAGGTCGGCATGCCCGCCCTCCGAGACCAGCTTCTCGGCCAGGCCGGCGAGGGCGTTGAGGCGCGCCTTCGGCAGCATGCGGGCCGCCTGCGCCAGGGTCTCGGCTTCCGGTCGCGTCTTGCCGGCCACCGCGGCGTAGACGCTCTCGACCACCGCCTGGAAGGCGGTGTCCTGGCGTTTGCGCGGGTGGCGCAGCGGCACCGGGATGTCGGCCAGGACCCGTCCCGGGTTCTTGGCCATCACCACCACGCGGTCGGAGAGCAGGACGGCCTCCTCGATGTTGTGCGTGACCATCAGGATGGCGCGGGTCGGCAGGGCCTTGTTGAGCCACAGTTCGAGCAGCTCGCCGCGCAGCGCGTCGGCCGAGAGGACGTCGAGCGCCGAGAACGGTTCGTCCAGGCACAGGAGCTCCGGTTCCACCGCCATCGCCCGGGCGAACCCGACCTTCTGCCGCATGCCGCCCGACAGCTCGCGCGGGTAGGCCGACTCGAACCCGTCGAGCCCGACCGTGTCGATCAACCGGCGGGCGCGCTCGTGCCTCTCGGCCGGAGGCACGCCGCGCGCCTTGAGGGCGACCGCGACGTTCTCCTCGACGGTCAGCCAGGGGTAGAGGGCGAAGGTCTGAAAGACGATGGTCGCGTGCGGGTTGACCTCGACGACCGGCTGGCCGCGGTAGGCGACCGTCCCGGTGCTGGCGCGGCTCAGGCCGGTGATGATCCGGAGCAGGGTCGACTTGCCGCAGCCGGACGGACCGAGCAGGCTGACGAACTCCCCCTCGCGCAGCGTGAGGTCGACGTCGCACACCGCCTGGTAGCACTGCGGGCCGCTGCCGTACGATCGCGACACGCCGCGGAGCTCGAGCAGGTTCTGGGTCGCAGGTGCCGGCGTGGTCATGGCCATCGGAATCCCTCCGCCGCGCGGGCGGTGGTGTCAGTCGAGGCGGTAGCGTACCTCGGCGAGGCGGTACAACCGCCGCCACACGGTCCGGTTGATGGTCACGACGGTCGCCACCAGCGCCAGCGTGGCGGCGAGGAGCAACGGGTAGTTCGCCCGGTCGGTCGCAGCGGCAATGATCGAACCGACGCCGATCGTGCCATAGACCTTCCCCGCGTAGGACACGTGCTCCGCCACGATGCTGGCGTTCCACGCGCCGCCGCTGGCGGTGATCGCCCCGGTGATGATGTAGGGAAACAGGGCCGGGAGGATGAGCGTGCGCCAGCGGTCTGCGGTCGAGAGGCGCAGCAGGTCGGTGGTGTAGCGCAGGTCGAGCGGGATGGCGGAGGCGCCGGCGATGACGTTGAACAGCAGGTACCACTGCGTCCCGAGGAGCATCAGGAGCGTGGCGGCCAGGTTGACGCCGCCCGGGGTGCGGACGAACGCGACCAGGATGACCGGAAAGATGGCGGTCGCAGGGACCGACGCCAGGATCTGGACCAGCGGCTGCAGCACGGTGGCCACCCGCCGGTGGGTGCCGATCAGAACCCCGACCGGGACGGTCCAGAGGAGGGCGAGGCCGAGCGCGACGGCGACCCGGCCGAAAGTGGCGAGCAATCCGAGGCCGAGCAGGCCCCAGTCGGCGGCCGGGAGGCGCGCCAGCATCGCGAGGGCGCGCCAGCCGCCATACCCGGCCCCGAGCGCCAGGCCGCCCAGCGAGATCAGGGCGACGGAGGAGAGGGGCTGCCCCTCGAGGTCGTCCTCGGGAGCTGGCGCCGCGGCATGCGCCCGCAGACGCAAACGGGCATCGATCCGCTCCGCCAGCGGGGCGAGTCCGCCGTCGATCACCCGTCGCAGCATCCAGGATCGGGAGAGCGCCTCGAGGAACCACGATGTCGGTCGTTCGTCCCCCTCGACCATCTCCAGCTTGAACTTGTCCGCCCAGGCCAGGAGCGGCCTCCAGACCAGCTGGTCGAGGAGGGCGATGATCAGCACGAGGGTCAGGACCCCCAGGAAGACCGCGCGCCGGTCGCCGGCATTGGCCGCGACCTGGAGGTACGAGCCGAGGCCCGGCAGCCGGAAGTCGCGCGCGCCGACGTTGTAGATCTCGGCCGCCATCAGGAAGAACCAGCCGCCGGCCCACGACATCATGCTGTTCCAGATCAGGCCGAGGGCCGCGAACGGCAGTTCCAGGGTCTTGAATCGGAGCCAGGGGTCGAAGCGGAACGCAGCCGCCGCCTCGCGCAGGTCGTTCGGCAGGGTGGTCATCGACTGGTAGAAGCTGAAGGTCATGTTCCAGGCCTGCGAGGTGAAGATCAGGACGATCGCCGCCAGTTCGGCCGCGAGCGCGGCCGGCAGCAGGGCGCTGAGACCCAGGAGCACGACCGGCAGGAAGGAGAGGATCGGCACGCTCTGCAACACGTCGAGGAGCGGCAGGAGGAGACGCCGGGCCGCCCGGTGCCGCGCCGCCGCGTAGCCGTAGGCCAGGCTGAAGGTGAGCGAGAGGAAGTAGGCGACCGTCATCCTCCCGACCGAGAGCAGGGCGTACCAGGGGAGGGCGGCGGGCGAGGTGGAGATCTCCGGGCCGCGGATGGAGGCCGGCGCCGCGAAGGCGACGCGGAGGATGGCGTACAGGAGCGCCGCGATCCCGAGCAGGACGAGGCCGTCCCCCGCCGTGAAGGGGGGGCGCCGGGTGAGGATTGGGCCGAACCGGAGGCGTCGCACGTGGGGTCCCTGCCGGTGCCATCCCGTTCCCGCCCGCCGGGTCCGGGGCCGCACGGGCGGGGAGTCTACTCCCCCGGTGGCGGGCGGCGGCGCGGCGGAACGTCGGGGTGCCGTCCGGAGGCTCGCCTGAAATAAGAATGGCTGTTTTTATTGTAATTCTTTAGATCCGAAGGCTAAGTTATGGCATATTCATGCCTCACCACCGTCCCGATAGCGCTCGAACGGGATTCCCTCGTCAGCCACCGGGACCTGACGCCGAGGAGGCCATGGAGACACCGTTGCGCGACTTCCTGGAGATTCCGTACGAGCAGCTGGAGGAGCTGAATCTCAAGGCGAAGGCCGACCGCGTCGCGGCCAGGGACCCGGGGAAGATCCGCGAGGCGCGGACGAAATTCCTCAGCGACGAGAAGCGCATCAAGGCGGTGACGGTCTGCTTCACCGACCTCGAGGGGCGCTTCCACATGCTCGACTACGACAAGAAGTTCCTCCTGCGCTCCGCCGACAACCTGACCTTCGACGGCTCGTCGATCCGCGGCTTCTCGCGCCAGGCGGAATCGGACCTGCGGCTGGCGATCGACTGGCCGGCCTTCTACATGCTGCCGGCGGACGTCTTCGGCGCCGGCAAGGTGCTGGTGTTCGGCGACGTCTGCGACCAGGACGGCACGCCGTACGCCGGCGACCTGCGCGCCCGCCTCAAGTCGTTCGCGGCCGAGTTGCGCAAGAAGGACATGGTCGCGAACGTCGCCAACGAGATCGAAGGCTTCATCTTCAAGG
The DNA here is from genome assembly GCA_035511355.1 of Dongiaceae bacterium. Classification (GTDB taxonomy): domain Bacteria; phylum Acidobacteriota; class Polarisedimenticolia; order Gp22-AA2; family Gp22-AA2; genus DATKFL01. The sequence continues at coordinate 5,464 of DATKFL010000416.1, read as the reverse complement.
GACGCGATGCCGAGCGGCGCTACTTCGAGACCGGGCAGTTCGAGTACGTCTCGACCGGCGGGTACTACCACTCGCTCCCGGGCGACACGCTCCGGAAGTTCATCGACACCTCCGCCGAGGTGCAGCGCGCGCTCGGGTTCGCCAACGAGAAGGACCACCCCGAGGTGGCGCCGTCGCAGTTCGAGATGAACTACTCCTACACCGAGGCGACGGTCGCCGCCGACCAGGTGCAGCTGTACAAGCTGATCGCCCGCCAGGTGGCGGCGCAGATGGACCTGACCGCCTCGTTCCTCCCCAAGCCGGTGGCCGCCGTGAACGGCAACGGCTGCCACACCAACATGTCGATCTCGAAGAAGGGGAAGAACATCTTCTACGACAAGAAGGGGGACGACGGCCTGTCGGACTTCGCCTGGTCGTTCATCAACCGCATCCTGTCGAACGGCAACGACCTCTGCCTGGTCCTGAACTCGAGCGTGAACTCCTACCGCCGCCTCGATCCGCACTTCGAGGCGCCGAACCAGATCAAGGTCTCGGCGTCGGACCGCGGCTCGATGGTGCGCATCCCGATCGGCAACGAGCGCACCGCCCGCATCGAGGTGCGCTCGATCGCCCCGGACGCCAACCCGTACCTCGCGATCTACGCGCTCTTCCGCACCGGCCTCGAGGGGCCGCTCACGGCCGAGGACAACGACTCGAAGCGGCCGCGCACCCGCTTCCTGCCGGACAACATCTACGACGCGATCCGCCTGTTCAAGGGCAGCAAGTTCGCGCAGAAGCTCCTCGGCGACCAGGTGCACGAGAAGTACGCCGAGCTCAAGCTGGCGTCGGCGGAGCGCTGCGCCAAGGCGCTCGGCGCCATCGTCAAGCGCAGCGAGATCCAGTTCCACCACGAGGTCACGAACCAGTACCTCTGGGGGCAGTTCTAGGAGCCGCTCCTCGCGAAGTAGGCGAGCGCCTTCGGGTCGTCCGGCGCGCGCGCGAGCGCGCGCCGGTACGCCGCGCGCTGGCGTTCCGAATCCCCGAGGATTCCCGAGACGAAGGCGTCGGTCAGCTCCGCCGCCGGCAGGACCGGCCCCTTGAAGCGCCCCAGGATCGCGTCGAGTCGGGCCGCCGCCGGCTCGACCGCCGGCGGGAGCGCCAGGGCCTCGGCGCGCAGCGGCGCCTCCGCCCCGGCGCGCACGTGGATCGTCGTGTTGGCGTCGCGCCATGCGAGGGTCCAGCCGTTCTCCCGGGTCAACCGAGGCAGGAACGCGAGCGACTCCGGCGAGGGGTGCAGCAGGACGATGGTGCCGATCCGCTCCCGCTCGAGGAAGGCGTCGAGGGTCGAGGGGTCGGCGAGCGCCGCCTCGATGGCGCGATTGACCGGCGTCGTGTCGAAGCGGGCATCGATGTAGATCCGCACCGCCGGCGCCAGCCGGTAGAGAAGGTAGGAGCCGCTGTTGTAGTTGTTGAAGAGCAGGCCCGGAGCCTCGTGGGTGGCCAGCCACCCGACCGCCCCCTCGGGGACGAGGGCCGGATCGAACCCCACCCCGGTCGTGATCGGGAGCCCCCGGGTCACGTAGTAGCGGTCGGTCGCGACCGCCGCGACGTACGACAGGCCCACGAGAAGGACCATCAGGGCCGCGGCGAGCCGGAACCAGGCGGCGTCGAACGGATCCCCGTCGCGGTCCCCGCGCGCGTCCGCGAGGCGGTCGCGCTCGTTCGCGGCGACGATCGCGAGGGCCGCCGCCGCGAAGGGGAGGAGATTCCGCACCGCCGTCAGCGCCAGCGCCAGAAGCGCCGCCCCGCAGGCGGCGCGCTCCGGCGAGGCGTTCCGTCCGCGCCGGAGGAACGAAACGGCGACCAGCAGGACGAGGAACAGGAACGGGGCGGTCGGGAAGATCGGGTCGTGCAGGAGGGCGCCGAAGGTCGGCGTCCACTCGCTCGCCATCAGCGCCGCGCCCTTCGGCGCGAGTCCCACGGCGGCCAGCATCGATCCCAGGTAGGGCGAGAGCACACCGTAGATCAGGACACCGCGCGGATTGGCGAGCGGCGCCAGCGCGGTGCAGGCGAAGGCCGGGCCGTACCTCCGCAGCGCGTTCCGCCAGGCGATCGCCGGCGCGGCGCCGGCGCCCGCGGCCAGGACCAGGATCGGCGCCAGCACGAACGATCCATGCAGATTGGCCCAGAGGGCGGTCAGGAGGCCGAGAAGCAGGGGCGTCGAGCGACCGCCGCGCGGCAGCCGCTCGAGGAGGGCGAAGAGCGCGAGGGTCAGCGGCAGGACCAGGAGGTCGGGGCGCGGCAGGAAGCGGTGCGCCGCGGCCAGGACGGCGACGAGAGCGGTCGCGAGGAGGAGCGGCGTGCGCGGCGCGCGCCGGAGTACAACGAGAAAGGTCGCTCCGATCAGGATCGCCGCCAGGAGCTGCAGGGCTGTGAGACCCCCTCCTCCGGCGATCAGGGCGGCGACCCATTGCGCGCCCCAGGAGACGTCGAGCCAGGGGAGACCGGCCGTGCCGCCGCCGAAGGGATCGGTCCGCGGAATCGCCTGCTGCGCCCGAATCCAGGCGCCGGTCCTGACGTGCCAGAGCAGGTCGAAGTCGTAAAGCCGGTGCAGCGCGAAGAGCGACGCGAGGATCGCGACCACGCCGCCCGCAAGATGGGAGGCGGCTCCGGCGAGAGGCCCGGCAACGCCCGGCGGCGAGGCGGTCTGTGGTGCGCGCGCGGCCATCCGGGGGCGAGTCTAGCAAAGTGGGCCGATGCCGCCGTCGTCCGCCTGCAAATCCAAGGTTGCGCCGAGGCCGTTGTGGTCGTATCTCCGAGTCGGGGAGGTGCGTCGATGGTCAAGAACAGCCACCTGCTCTTCAGCCTGATTGGATCGATCGGCCTGATGCTGCTCCTCTCCGCGACGCCCGCCGCGGCCCAGGACTGCCAATACGCGCTGTTTCACGGCCTCGACGGGTATTTCAATTGTCCGGACAGCGGATCCTACGGCGGGTACGCCTACCAGCTGACCGATCCGTTCGGGGTCAACTCGGGCGACGCCGACCTGGTATGCGAGGCGCAGAACCTGACAGTCTGCTTCTCGCCCGCGGCCGGGGTCGCCGGCGACGGCCGCCTCGACATCGAATCGGACTGGTCGAATCCCGGGTTCAACGGCTGCATCGCGCCCGGAGGCATCGGCAATCGGTTGGCGCTCATCGTCGCCGGCAGCACTTCCACCGGCGGAAGGACGATTCTGGTCTCCCTGTCCGGCTCGAACTTCGACATCTACTACCTGATCGAGGCGGCGCACTTCTACGACACGGCGCACGACCGCGCCTTCCCGCTCGACTGCTCCCCCTCGGTCGAGGTCGTCAGCCGGTCGCCGGGATCGATCAGCCTGCGGTTCCTGCCGCCGACGATCCATACCGATTGCGACCCCGGCACGGTCGGCGACACGCTCGGGGTCTGCGGCGGAACGCCGTACCTGCCCACGCTCGGTCTCGGGCCGCTCTACACGAAGGTGCAGCGCTGCTCCGATCCGGTCGATCTGCGCTCGAGCGGCTGGACGCCGACCGGGCAGACCCTCGACGCCGGCGGTCGGGTGACCTTCAACGCCCCCGCGCCGGCCGACCCGGCCGACTGCCGCCTACTGGGCGTTCCGTGGGTGCTCGACGGCGTGGAGAGCCCGGCGGTGAGCGCGTTCGTGTCGGGCGCCGACTGCGTCAACCGCGACGGCGATCCCTCCTGGACCTGCGCGCTCGACTGCGACGCGCTCTCCTGCAAGGCGGACTGCGACGACAACGATCCGAACCGGTACCCGGGCGGTCCGGTCGACTGCACCGTCGACAATTGCCCCAACGTCGACAATCCCAACCAGGCGGATGCCGACGGCGATGGCGTCGGCGACGCGTGCGACGACTGCCCGAATGTCGCCAACCCGGGCCAGGAGGATTTCGACTCCGACGGCGTGGGTGACGCGTGCGACAACTGTCCGAACGTCCCGAACTCGAGTCAGTCCGATCTCGACGGCGACGCGCGCGGGGATCTCTGCGATCCCTGCCCCCTGGTCGCCGATCCGTTCCCGGTCGATGCGGATGGCGACGGCATGGGAGACGCGTGCGACAACTGCCCGACCGTCGCGAACGCAGCCCAACTCGACGCCGACGCCGACCGAGTCGGTGACGTCTGCGACAATTGCCCGACCGTCGCCAACCCCACCCAGGTCGACAGGGACCACGACGGTCCGGGCGATGCCTGCGACAACTGCCCGAACAACGTGAACCCGGACCAGGCGGACTGCGACGGAGACGGCTTCGGGGATGTTTGTGAAGCCTGTAACGAGCCGGGTCCCGGCGTGCCACCCGAGTGCGCCTGCTTCCCCGATTTCGTCTTCAACGTCACGATCAGCAACGGCAGCGCTGCGGGGCAGGGATCGGGGACGCTGCGCTGGGAGACCGGGTCGGAGGTGGCCCTGCTCGGCTTCAACGTGGTGATCGTCGATTCGCGCGGCCGGGCGACGCAGGTGAACCCGACGATCATCCCCTGCGTGCAGTGCACCGGAGGGCTCGGGGCGCCCTACAGCTTCATCGTCCCGAAGCACAAGAACCGGCAGGGGATCTTCGTGCAGGCGATCAGGATCAACGGCGCCGTCACGTCCTTCGGTCCGGCGGCGCGAAACTGACGGATCCGTAATTCATCTTGACGGACGGCCGATCCGGGCGTAACTAGGCGCAGGTTTTCTGTCCTCCGGGGGCCGATCGGCCTGCACGCTGATCGGTCGGCCCCGGATGCCTCGTCCAATTCGGGGCGCCCGACGCGGCGTCCTCGCCAGACCCACGCCCGGGAGGGGACCAGACGATGACGGAGCGAAGGGCACGGCTCGGAATCTTCCTGACGCTTCTTGCCGCCGGGGGGCTGGCGGCCGCCGCGCCGACGGGGAAACCGGCCGACGCCGGCCCGGCCTCCGCCCGCACGACGATCGACCCGCAGCCACCGATGGCGCTCGAGGTCGAGGTGTCCGGCCTGGAGAAGCATGTCCGTGGCGGCATCGCTTCGATCGTCCTCCGGGTCGGCGCTGCGGTCGGCGTCGAGGGTGCGGTCCTCACCGCGCGGACGCCGGGCGACCTGCGCTTCGCCGACGGCAGCCAGGTGAAGACCTGGAAGGTCGACCTCGCGAAGGGCAGCGCGCGCACGATCGCGGTCGACGTCCTGGTGCCGCGCGACGGGCGTTACTCCATCGCGGCGGAACTCGAAGGCACGACCAACGGGCGCGCGATCCGTCGCGGCGCCGCCGGCGCCCTCGAGGTCGGTCGGCACCTGGGGCCGCCGCCGACGCGTGAGGGGGCGGTCGAATACCTCGCCGTGGAAGCCGGAACCGCCGAGGTGCAGCCATGAACCCGGGGCGCGCCGCCGGTCTGGTCCTTCTCAGCACGCTCGCATCGGCCGGTCTGGCCGAGGCCAACTGGACCGCCACCGGCACCTTCCGCTATATCGATCGCGAGTT
>DATKFL010000415.1:0-4196 GCA_035511355.1 Dongiaceae bacterium | reverse complement strand
GGCCTCGAGGTCTGGCTCGGGGACGCCTCGATGCCGGCCGGCGAGTCCGACGAGACGATCGCGCCGTCCGCGGGCGCGCCGCCGGCCGCCACCGATCCGGCGGCCGCGGTGCTCGGCCCGGCGCACCCCGGCGGCTTGGCCGGAGCCGGCGAGGGAGCCGCGCCGGGACAGGCGCCGCCGACCGACGCCGAGGGCGCGCCCGGGCACCACCTCGCCGACGAGGCGATGCTCGCCCGGTTGCGCGACGAGTTCTACGAGAACAGCGAGTACCAGAGTCTCGGGTACTGGCGCCGCGGCACGAAGTCGCAGAAGGAAGCCTGCGACATCCTGATGGAGAAGCTGTACGCCGGCATCCGCAACAAGAGCGGCACGATTCTCGACGTCGCCTGCGGGCGTGGCGCCACGACGCGCTGGCTCGCCGGGCGTTACCCGGCGGCGGCGATCACCGGCATCGACACGCTGGACGACAACGTCGACGCGGCACGCAGGAACGCGCCCGGTGCGCGCATCCTCAAGATGGAACCGACCGCGCTGGAGTTCCCCGACGCCTCGTTCGACAACGTGCTCTGCGTGCAGGCGGCCTTCCACTTCAACACCCGCGCCGACTTCCTGAAGGAGGCGCTCCGGGTCCTGAAGCCGGGCGGGCGTCTCGTGCTGAGCGATGTCCTGACGCCGCGCCGGATCGAGGAGCAGTACCGCCGGCGCATGGGGAAGAACTACCTCCGCGACCCGGAGGCGTACCGGAAGCTCCTGCGCGAGACCGGCTTCGCCGACACGAAGGCCGTCGACGCGACGTCGCCGGTGTGGGAAGGGTTCTGCATGAACGTGGCGCGCTTCGCCACGAAGAAGCTCCTGGAAGGAGAAATTGAGTTTCCGCTGTTCAAGATGGCACTCGGGCGCCTCGTCCTCGGCTTCCCGGTGGTCGATTTCTACCTGTTGATCTGGGCCCAGAAGGGGTCCGCAGACGCCGTTCCAACGACGCCCGGCACTGTCCAGGGCCTGTGATCGAGGTGACCTATAATGGCTAAACCGATGAAGAAACGTGACGCCGAATCCACCCGCGAGTACCTCGTCAAGAAGTACGACGGCTGGTTCGAGCACCCCTGGGCCCGCGAGCACTTCGGCGGGAGCGACTTCGCCAACTTCGGGTACTGGGACGACGACACCCAGTCGCAGAAGGAAGCCTGCGAGAACCTGATGGAGAAGCTCCTGGTCACCGTGCCGGAGAAGACCGGCACGATCCTCGACGTCGCCTGCGGCAAGGGGGCGACGACGCGGCACCTGACGAAGTACTGGAAGCCCGAGAACATCACCGCGATCAACATCTCCGAGAAGCAGCTCGAGTCGGGGCGGCAGAACGCGCCGGGCGTCAACTTCACGATCATGAGCGCCACCGACATGAAGTTCGAGGACGCGACGTTCGACAACCTGATCTGCGTCGAGGCGGCGTTCCACTTCATCACCCGCAAGAAGTTCCTCGAGGAGGCGTTCCGCGTCCTCAAGCCGGGCGGCCGCATCATGCTGACCGACATCCTGTCGCCGCGCTGGACCGAGCGCTGGACGCCGATGCTCACTCTCGAGAACCACATCCAGGATCCGGAGGAGTACGAGGAGATCCTGAAGGGGATCGGGTTCGGCGAGGCGCAGATCGTCGACACCACCGAGCCGTCGTGGAACCGCTGGAACCAGCACCTGATCGAGTTCCTGCAGGGGAAGGTCAAGTCGGGCGAGTTCCCGGTCCGCAAGTTCCGCCAGTTCCTCCTCGAGCGCCTGTTCCGCTCGGCGACGGTGCGCTACTACCTCATGGTGGCGGCGCGCAAGCCGCTGAAGCCGGTCGCGGTGCCCGCCCCGGGGGCGGCGCAGTGAGCGGCACGCCGCGTCCGGCGGCCGGCGGCGCGTCCGCCGGCCCCGCGGACGCGGGCGAGCGCCACCGCGCGCTCGCCGAGCTGGTGCGCAAGCAGTCGCGCGCGCACCGTGCGCTCGCGCTCCTGGTCGAGCGCGAGGTGCGGCTGCACGTCTTTCTCAAGAAGCTGGCCGACGACGCCGCCGCGCAGCAGCTGCAGGAGCGCTCGTCCACGCTCCTGAACCGTCTCGGGGCGAAGCACGTCGAGCAGGAGGAGACCGGGCGCAAGGAGGTCTGGGCGCACACCCAGCTCGCCGCCTCGACCGAGGCGCGCGCGCTCGCCTACGAGCGGATCCTCGATCTCGAGCCGGGGCTCGGCGACGAGCCGGTCTTCCAGGAACCGCAGGAATCGAAGGAGGCCGCCGAGGCGCGTCATCTTCTCGATCGGCACGCCCACCTCGTGAAGGAGGAGGAGACCGGCCGGCGTCGCGACATCACCCTCACCCGGCTGGCGCTCGGGCGCCTGAAGCGGCGCCGCGATCGCGGCCGGGTGCGTGAGGGGCTGGCCGGAAAGACGAAGGAGGACGACGCGCTCCGGGCGCGGCGCTGGACGCAGTCGTCGCGCACCCACTTCGCGATGGCGCGTCTCCTCGAGAAGCAGCGGCGCGCGCACCTTCTGGTCGCCGACCTGGCGACCCGCGAGGCGGCGCGGACGCCGGCGGGCGCCGCCGCGCCGGCCGCCACCGCTCCGGCCTCCGAGCATCCCTGGGCGCGACTCAAGACTGCGACCGGCGCTGCGGCACGACCCGCGACGACCGGTCCCGCCTGGGCGCATCAGCGCCTGGCGGCGCGCTGCGCCGCGCGCGCCGGGTGGCACGAAGCCTGCGCAGCCTATCTGGCCACGTCACTCGAGGCCTCCGGTGCGGGCCCCACGCGCACCGCGTCTCGGCGTCCCTAGCGGACAGAAAGAAGGGAAGATGATCAGACCCCTCCCGAGGTCGATTCGCCCGGTTCCTTCCATCATTCTTTCTGCATGTGTCCTTGCGCTCCTGCCGCTGCTGCTCGCCTGCGGCGCCGCTCTCACGGCGAAGCCGGCCGATCCCAAGGGCGGCGACGCCGCGGGCGGGCTCACCGCCGGCGATCACGACCTGAAGATCACCGTCGACGGACAGGAGCACGACGGCATCCTCTACGTGCCGAAGATCGCCGCCGGCAAGACCAACCTGCCGGTGGTGATGGTGCTGCACGGCGGCGGCGGCTGGGCCTCCCAGATCCGCAAGATGGCCAAGATGGATCCGGTGGCCGACGACAAGGGATTCCTGGTCGCCTACCCGAACGGCACGCGCGGCATGCTCGGCTACACCTGGAACGGCGGCGACTGTTGCGGCGTCGCCATGAACAAGAGCGTCGACGACATCGCGCTCTTCCGGAAGCTGATCGACACCCTGGTGAAGGACTACGGCGCCGACCCGAAGCGGATCTACGCCACCGGCATCTCGAACGGCGCCATCATGGCGCACCGCCTCGCTTGCGAGATGTCGGATCAGGTCGCCGCGATCGCGCCGATCGCCGGCGCCGTGATGGTCGACTGCAAGCCGAAGCGGCCGGTGCCGATCCTCTTCTTCCACGGCACCGACGATCACGGGCTGCCGCCGGCCGGCGGAACGAACCCGAAGGCCGGCTCGCGCGGGCCCTTCCCTCCCCTCTCGAAGAGCATCGAGACCTGGAGCAAGATCGACAGCTGCCCGTCGGCGGGTAAGGAGACCTACCGCAAGGGGAACGTCATCTGCACGACCTACGGCCCCTGCAACGCCGACTCGGAGATCGAGTACTGCAAGATCAACGGCGGCGGCCACACCTGGCCCGGCGGCGAACCGATTTTCGAGAAGAAGCTGGGGATGACGACCAAGGACATCTCCGCGAGCGCCGCGATGTGGGACTTCTTCGCGCGGCACCCGATTCCCTAGCTCCTGGTCCGCGAGGCCGGCGGCGGTCGAGTCCCCGCCGGGCACGGGTCCGGCGCGCAGGCCGCGCCTCCCCTCGCCTCGCTCCGCGCCCCCCGACGCGCGCCAACAGCGCGCGCGTGGGGGCCGGCGCTCCGTCTCGGACGGCCCGGCGAGAACTCGATCCGGCGCCGGCCTTGGGGGCGGGTGAAGATCAGAGACGGGCGAGCGCCTCGCCTAGTATTCGCGGTTGCGAACATGGACCACGATCGCGATGACCAGCAGCACCATTCCGAACCAGGGGACGCGGGGCCGGAAGCCGATCGGCTTGCCGGGGTTGACGCCGACCGAGACGCTGCGCTGGTCGAGACTGCTTCGCCCGCCACCCGATTCCCTGAGGCTCAAGGCCG
>DATKFL010000414.1:0-3994 GCA_035511355.1 Dongiaceae bacterium | reverse complement strand
CTGCATCGGGATGTCGATGAGATAGGCGGCGCCGTAGCAGGCATTGGCGCAGAGCGCGAGCACGACGAGGGTGAGCAGGTGCTTCGGCGTCAGCGCGGCGCGGAACAGCGGCCAGGTCACGACCCCCCATGCGACCGCGATCGCCGCGAGGACGAGGTTGTAGACGAGGCGCCGCCGTTCCCAGTAGCCGATCGCGTCGCGCAGGGTCTCGCTGCCGGTCTCCGAGGTCATTGCGGATTCGGACATCGATCGTGCCCCCGTCTCCGCTCCGGGCGCCGGGGTGCGGCGGGCCCGGAAACTGTCCGACATTATCGCGGAAAGGGGCGCGCGTGGGAACGCCCCGGGTCAGCCCGGGACGGCGACGCTGCGGCTGCTGCGGAGGATCTTGTCGAGCAGACCCTTGTCGGCGTCGTAGGTGCTTCGCGGCGCGACCAGTTCGATCGAAAAGACCACACCCGGCGCCGCGCAGGGAGGAACCGGATCGCCGCCCAGCGCGACGATCGTGTCGCGCAGCATCGGCTCGGCGGTGGCGCGGTTGCGCCAGGAGACGACCACGCGCCGCGCCGGCTTCCCGCCGAGAAGCGCCGCCTCGCGCCGCATCACGCGCGGATGCTCGCGCACCAGATCGAAGGCGCTGATATCGGCGAGCCGCTCCTCCAGCGTGGAGAGCGCGTCGACGCAGCCGCTGTTGAAATCGCCGCGCGTCGTGATCGTCCGATCGGCGTACCCCGCCCCGAGCGGGATCACCAGGTCGTGCGACTCGGTCTCGCACGCCGGGAACGGGTCGGGAAGATCGAACGCGAAGCCCCAGCCCGTGTCGATGTGGCCGATGAGGTCGCAGTCGATCGCGCCGACCGCTCCCGGGCCGACCGGTGGTCGCGCGGGGAGGCCGGCCGCGGGCGCCGCGCTGCCGAGCGCGAGGGCCAGGATGGCGGCGGTCGCCCGGTGGCGCATGCGTCAGGCCCCGGGATCGCGCGCCCAGGCCTCCGCGATCGCGCGGCCGCGCGGCAGGTCGTCGACCACGAGGACCAGCCGATGCTCGTGGTCGCTGTAGAGGACTTCGATGTTCACGCCGGCCTCGGCCATGCGGCGCGCGAGGAGTCCCAGCTGCCCCGGGACCGCCTGCTTCAGTCGCTGCACGACGACATCGCGCTCCTCGAGCACGCGGATGCCGGCCGCCTCGAGAGCGCGGCGCGCCGCGGCGCCGTCCTCGAACAGGAAGTGGGCGACCCCCTCGCCCTTCACCACCCAGGCGCCGCCCCCTTCGATGCTGACCCCGGCGCGGCCGAGCGCCTCCCCCATCCGGGCGAGCGCCCCGGGCGCGTTCTCGAGGATGATCGTGAGGTCCTTCATCGTCCCGCGACCTTCATCGCGGCGCGCGCGGCGGGAAGGCGCGGTTGAGCTCGTCGTACGACACCGCGCCGGCGAGACCCGAGAAGGTGCCCTGTCCGGCGATTTCCTTCGCCGCGCGCAGGAACCCGGTCCAGGCGGCGCGCGCCAGGGCGCCGCCGACGCTGATCCGCCGCACCCCGGCGTCGGCCAGCTGCTCGACGGTGGCGAAATCGCTTCCGACCAGGATGTTCACCGGCTTCGGGGCGACCGCCGCGACCACGGCTTTGATGTCGGCCATCGCGCGGAGACCCGGAGCGTAGAGGCAGTCGGCGCCGGCCTCGGCGAACGCTGCGAGCCGCCGGAGCGTCTCGTTCAGGTCGGGACGGCCGGCGATGAACCCTTCGGTCCGGGCGGTGAGCAGGATGCCGGTCCCGCTCGCGTCGATCGCGCGGCGCGCGGCCGCGATCCGCTCGACCGCCAGCGCGAACTCGAACAGCGGCTCGGCCGGGTCGCCGGTCGAGTCCTCGATCGACAGGCCGGCGATCGGGGTGGCGGCGGCCGCGGTGACGTTCGCCGCGACGGCTTCGGGTTCGCGCGCGAACCCGCCCTCGAGGTCGGCGTTGATCGGGACGGCGACGGCCTCCGCGAGCGCGCGCAGGTGCGCGAGCGCCATGGCGAGCGGCACCTGGTTGTCGGCCCGTCCCATCGACCAGGCGAAGCCGGAGCTGGTGGTGGCGAGCGCCTTGAAGCCGAGCCCCTCGAGGAGCCGCGCGCTCCCGATGTCCCAGGGATTGGGAATGACGAAGCAGCCGCGCTCGTGCAGGGCGCGGAACGCCCGGCGGCGATCGGCGGCCGACGCCGCGGCGGCCGGACCGGGCGCGCTCATCGGCCGGCCCGCTCCGCCATCCGCACCCGCACCAGTCGGCGCACCAGCGCCGTCGGCAGCGGCTTGTCGGCCGGGACGCGCACCGTCCCCTTGCTCAGCGAGTAGGCCTTCAGGGCGGACTTGCATCGGGCGATCGGCGCGGCCCCCGGGTAGAACGAGCAGTGCTTCGCGGCCGCGCCGAACGAGACCAGCATCCGGCCGCCCAGCTTGAAGGTCGGCACTCCGTACGCGATGCACTCCTCGGCACCGCGGGCGGCGGCGCGGATGTCGCGGCGCAGCTTTTCGAGCGCGGCCCGCTTGACGTCATCGAGGGTCGCGAGGTAGGCGTCGATGCTCCGGGCTTTCTTCACGGTGCCGCGATTCTATACCGGCCGGAGTCACCGCCGGACGCCGGTTTACTGGTCCCGCCACACCTCGTCGCGCAGGATCCAGTCGGCGTCGAGCGACGTGCAATGGCTCGCGACGCTGCAGGGCCCCGGGCGGCCGTCCCGGCCGTACGAGATGACGGCGTAATGGCCTGCGCCGTCCGGCCCGGCGCCCCCTTCGACGAGGATCGGCCGGTTCCACGCGTCGACCGCTTCATCGACCGGAATGCCGTTGTGTCGCAGGAGGGCGCGCACCGTGCCGCCGTCGACGCTCGCCGGCTTCTCGAGCGCGAGCAGTTTCGCCACCGAGCGGATCCGCGCGCCGTTGAGGTCGAACTTCGCATGCAGCGCGGCCCGGTTGATGCCCCAGGCGAGCCCGCCGGCGAGGATCACGAACGCGACCGCGGCGGCGACCAGGGTGCCGCGCGCGCCGCCGGCGCGCGCCGACATGCCTACTTCGCCTGATCCGGGTCGATCGACTGGCAATACTTGCCCGCCGCCGGAAGCGCCCGGTTGTCGACCCACCAGGGATGGATCTCCGCGACGAGGCGGCCCGCCTTGATCGCCGGGTCGGAGTCGGTGAGCGCCTTCACCTCCTCGAGCGTCGCGACCTGGAAGATAAAGATGCCGCGGATGTCGCCGTTGTCGCCGAGCGGTCCGGCGACCGCGAGCTTTCCTTCTTTCCAGAGACGGCCGATGTTCGCGAGGTGTCCCTCCTGGATAGCCTTCGACTCGGGCGTCTTCTCGGCGCTCCAGGCCGGCCCCTTCTTCAGGAGCACGAGATAGACCGTTCCCATGTGGCTCGTGTCCATCTCGGCGGCGCGCGCGCGCAGCGCAAAGCCGCCGGCGGCGACGGAGATCAGGAGCGCGGCGGCAACGCCGAGCGCGCGGGAAGTGGTCGAGCGGCGAGAGAGCATCGTCATCCTCCTTGTGAGGGCCCGGCAGCGGCCGCGGGCTCCGCGGCGGCCGCGCGCCGAATCGTCATCCAGACCAACCCGAATGTCACTGCCATCTGCACCAGGCTCGCGATCGCGAGCAGCCGGCGGTCGATCGGCCAGTCCACCGGCCAGTTGAAGGCCAGCGCGATCCACGCTCCGAACCCCGCGACGAGCGCCCCGAGCGTGGGCTCGCGGCGCGCCACCAGGAGCGTGAGCAGCCACAGGGCCGGCAGGGTGCCGTACGCCTGCGGCAGGAACGGGCTCCGCAGCGTCGCCAGGATGATGATCGCCAGCCACAGGAGCGGCTGATCGCGCTCGCGCCGGGCGCGCAGCGCCCCGAACAGGGTCACCGCCACCGCGACGACCATCCAGGCGGAACCGACCATCTTCGCCTGGTCGAACGTCGGCCGCGGCGCCCCGAACAGCTCCGCCTTGAACAGGAGCCCCGGGATCGAGAGGTTGATCGCCATGGC
>DATKFL010000413.1:0-5105 GCA_035511355.1 Dongiaceae bacterium | reverse complement strand
ATCCGGCTGACTTCGTTCGGCCGGCTGCCGGGCAGGATGGCGACCAGCGGCGCACCGTCGGTGAGGCCATGCCGCTGCCGAAACATCGAGACGGCGCCGCGCGGCGCCAGGTCGATGACCTCGGCGAACTCCGGCGTCGTGGTGGTGGAGACTTCGTAGTGCCGGTAGCCCGCCACGATGGCGGTGGGGAGCGCCACCGGGGCGACCAGGGCATCGTCGAGGATGTCGCCGCGCCCGACCCCCGCCCGCCGCCACACGACGACGTCGGCTCCCGCCACGGCGAGATTCTGGTCCGCCCCGGGCCGATCGGTCTGCCCGGGATCGGCGGCTCCCGCCTCGGGGGTCAGGATCGACAGCCGCCGTCCCTGGGCGCCGATCTGCAGGAGCAGGCGCCGGTCGCGGAAGTGGGCGTAGAGATGTCCCTCGGCCGTCGTGACCCGCCCACCGTGGAGCATCGCGACCGCGGCCTCTTCCCACGGGGCGTCGTACGCGATGTTGAGATCGCCCACGAGGTGTGCGCCGAGCGGCCCCTGGGCGGCGATCGCGCCGCCGACGGCGTCGTCGCGCAGGACGCCGTCGTCGAGCGCGACCTCGTGCAGGAGCGGCCCGGCGGCGAACGAGGCCCCCGAGGGACGTTGCAGCACCAGGGTGGCGGCGAGGAGATCGTTGCTCGAGTTCCCGGATCCCTGGCGGCTCTCGGCGTCGGCGCGCGCTGCCAGGAGCGTCAGGTGGCCCAGCGATCCGAACGGCACCGCGGCGCCGGCCTGGGCGCGATCCGCGATCGCGTCCGGGTCGCTCATCGTCCGGATCGGGGTGGCGACCTCGACGGCGGTCCGACCCCGCGTCCGTTCGATCGCCGCGTCGAGCGCCGGGTCCTCCAGGCCGGGGCGAAGGGAGCGCGCGCGGCGATAGGCGGCGAGCGCCTCGGCGGTCCTGCCCGAGCGCTCGAGCACACGGCCGTAGTCGGCCTGCGCGCGCGGGTCATCGGGGTATTCGGCCGCGAGGGCCGCGCGCACCCGCCGCTCGCCGGCGCGATCGCCGCGCGACTCCAGGACGAAGGCCAGGAGCTCCTGCGCCCGCCGGTTCCGCGGGTCGGCGGCCAGGATGTCGCGCAGGAGGTCGGCCGCGGGCTCGAAGGTTCGCGACTGGACGAGTGCCTCGGCGCGCCCCAGGGCGCCGCCGGAGGGTGGCGGCGCCTGGCCCGTGACGGCGTCAACCGCGCCACAGAGCGTCAGGGCCAGGGCCGCCACGGGAAGGCCGGCACGGGGGGTGCGCCGGCACGACGTTCGATGCATCCGCATCACCGCAGGCTGAGCGTGACCGACTGGCCGCCGCCGACCGCGATCCGGCTGATGCACTGTCCGCCGTAGGTCTCCGACGTCGCGCTGCACAGGCCGGTGACCGGCACCGTGACCGGGCGCGACGCGGTGATCGTGACCGTTCCGGCCTGCGGCGCGACGGTCGCCTGCACGCCGCCGGCGAGGAACTGCATCCGGTTGCTCATGAACTTGCCCAGGTCGACCTGGTTCGGTGAGCGGATCGGCAGGACGCAGATCCGGGTGAATTTCGCGATCACCCGATCGAGGAGATCGCCGAGCAGGGTGTGCACGCTGTCGTAGGCGCGCAGGTTGGCCTGGTGGAACATCCAGGGATCGATTTCGCCGCGCAGCATGTACTGCAGCAGGACGTCCGATTCCTTGTCGAGGATTTCCTGGTAGGTGAGGTCGCGCCCCCAGTAGGAGTGGTAGATGGAGTTGTACTCGTTGGTCCACTGCGTCGGCGTGGTCACGTTGTAGTAGAGGTTGACCGGCCGTCTCGGGATCATGAGGATGCGCGGCTCCTGCCAGTTCGGGATCCCGGTTTGCGGTGTCGTGGTGTCCATCCCCGGTCGCGAGGTGTCCGACACGACATAGCGGACGCCGGCGTCGTAGGCGGCGCGCATCGCTTCCGGGTTCGAGAGGCCCGAGATGTCCGGCGTGACCAGCGCGCGCCGGTCGTAGTTGCCGAACCCGAGCGCCGCGGCCCGCTGGGTGTTGCGATCGATCTCGCGGTAGGCCTGGTCGTAGCCGACGGCGTCCAGGTTCTCGTGCGTGTAGGTGTGGTTGATCCAGGGGAACTGGCTCTGGGTGGCGACGGCGGCGGCGGTGAGCGTGTCCGGGAAGTAGATCCCGGTCGTCCCCTCGCCGTTGAATGCCATGTGCAGCCGGAGTCCGTTGGTCTGGGGGCCGAGCGCCTGCCTTGCCGCCTGCCAGCCGGTGACCGCGGTCCAGTCGGTCGCGTTGATCCGGTAGGTGCCGCCGCCGTACAGGTCGTTGTCGATGAAGATGTCGTCGATCTGCGCGGTGGCGTAGATGTGGCGCTCGCCGAGGAACAGCCCGCCGGTCACCCAGTTGAGCATCCCGTACGACAGCGCCAGGGAGTGCACCAGGAAGAAGTTCCCGTCGAACGTGGTCGAGAGGACCTGCCGTCCGTCGGGGTAATGGCGCACCAGGGCGAGCGCGTGCGCGGCCGCGTCGGTGAGCAGCACGGTGGTGTCGCTTCCCGCCGCCGGAGCGAGGTAGGTCCAGGCCTTGGCGATCGACAGGGGATTCGACGCGTTCAGGTACGGGAAGACCGCGCGGCCGTCGGCCGTGAGCGTGGCCGCGATCGGTGTCGTGCTGGTGTCGACGCCGGTGGCGGCGCCGTAGCCGTAGTCGAGCGTCGGGAAGACATAGCCGATCGCGGTGCGGACCCGGTACCTGGCCTGGTAATCCCACAGCGTCTGCCACTCGGTCGCATTGAAGCCGCTGGTCCAGTTCGTTCCGTCGAACCAGGCCAGGCTTCCGGTCGTGAGAACGATTCCCTGGTAATAGGCGTGGCCGGCGCCGTCGGACAGGAGCGAGGGCGTGAAACCACCCGGCGACTGACTGGCGACGTACAGCGTGTACGGGATGCCCTGATAGTCGGCCGCCTGTCGGATCGCGCCGAGCACCGGCTCGGTGCCGTCCCCGGCGACGATCAGGAGCTTCGCGTCGAGCGTCGCGGAGGTGTCCGGCAGCTCCGTCGAGCCGGAGGGCGGCGGTGCGTTCGTCGGCAGGATCTGCGGCAGGGAAGGGATGGTCGGCAGCTCCGGCGGCCCCAGCGGCAGGTCGATCGGCAGCGGGGGAATCGGCAACGGCGGAATCGGGAGCGGCGGCGGAGGGGGCAGCGGCGGCAGGAGCCCGCCGTACGATCCCGGCCCGCCGAGAATCGACAGCAGACCGCAGAGGAGCAGGGTGGCGATGATCTTCCGTGTCGGTGTCGGACCTGGCTTTATGGTCAACATGCTCGCGTCACCTCGTCGAAAGTTCCCGGAGGCCGTTCGCACCGGCGGGGAGGTCGGCGTCGGACGGCCTCCGGGAGGGTCGTTGGGACAAGCGGCGCGAAGTGTAGGGTCGGCGGACGCGCCCCACCATGCGGCGAACTCCCGGTGTGACCGTGGGGGAAAACCCGAGGAGGGAGCCGGAGAATCCCCGATGCCCGCCTCCAGGCCGCCGCATCGGCGGCGACCGGGAGGCGACGCCGGGTCTCAGGCCTGGATCAGGCCGCGACGGATGGCGTAGCGGACCAGGCCCGCGGTCTCGTGGATGTCCAGCTTCGACATGATGTGGGTGCGGTGCGATTCGGCGGTCTTGGTGCTGACCCCGAGGACCGTGGCCGCCTCCTTGGTGGTCTTCCCCTCGGCGACCAGTTGCAGCACTTCGCGCTCGCGCGGGGTGAGCGGGTCGACCGGGAGCTCGGTCCTGGCGCGGTAGGCGTCGACGACGGTGCGCGACACCCCCGGGCTGAGGTAGACCGCGCCGCGAACCACCTCGCGGATCGCCTGCACCAGTTCGGACGCCGCCTGCGTCTTGAGGACGTACCCGGAGATCCCGGCGCGCAGCGCCTCGAGGACGTACGGATCCTCCTGGTGCACCGTGAGCAGGATGGCGCGGGTGGGCGTCCGGGCGCGCACGATCTCCCGCGCCGCGTCGAGGCCGTTCAGGATCGGCATCGCGAGATCGAGGATCACGACATCGGGGTGGGTGGTCGCGGCGAGCCGCACCGCCTCGCGGCCGTCGGCGGCCTCGCCCACCACCCGGAAGCCGTGGTGCTCGAGCATGGAGCGCAGGCCTTCCCTGACGATCTGGTGGTCATCCGCCAAGAGCAGTTGAATCGGCATCGCGGCCCTCCTCCAGAGGAATGCTGATCCACAGTTCGGTCCCGCTTCCCGGCGCGGACGTGATCGCGAGGGCTCCGCCCACCTCGTTCAGGCGCTCGCGCATCGCGATCAGCCCGAGCCCCCGCGAACCCCGGCGCCGCAACGCGGCGGCGACGTCGAAGCCCCGTCCGTCGTCCTTCACCACGAGGCGCACGCCCCTGGCGCCGTGATCGAGGCGGAGGTCGATGCCCCGTGCCGACGCGTGCCGCACGGCGTTCCGCAGCGCTTCCTGCACGACCCGGTAGAGGGCGGTCTCGACGGCGGCCGGGAGACGACGGCGCTCCGACCCGGTCACGCGGATCGGGACGCCGGAGCGCTCGGAAAGGCCCCGGGCGAGAAACTCGATCGCCGGCAGGAGCCCCAGATCGTCGAGGATGGTGGGGCGGAGCTCGTGCGACAGGCGGCGGAGGTGGCGCTCGATGTCGTCCAGGAGCGCACGGACGCCGTCGAAGCGCGCCCGCGCCTCCGGCGGCAGGCCGGTGGTCGCCGCCTCCAGGCCGAGATGCACCGACACCAGCAGCTGGCCGGCGTCGTCGTGCAGCGCGTGCGCGATTCGCCTGGCTTCGTCCTCGAGGCGCTGGTTCATCGACCGGAGCGCGACCACCGCCTCCTGGTAGCCGCGGTGGGTCATCTCGAAACTGGAGAGGCTCTCGGCGAGGAAGGCGCCCGACGCGGCGAGCAGGCGGGCGCCGGCGGCGGAAAGGCGCCGTTCCCGGACGAGCGTCGCGACCGCCCCCTCGTGCACCGCGATCAGGCCGAGCACACCGAGACCCTCGCCGAGGGCGCGGCGCCCGATCTCGTACGCGCGCGCCAGCGATGCCTCGCCGGCGCCGTCGAGGTGTTCCCGGAGGGCGGCGACATAGGTCGTCCTGAGATGCCGCAGCGC
>DATKFL010000412.1:0-14176 GCA_035511355.1 Dongiaceae bacterium | reverse complement strand
CCACCGGGTGGAGCATGCCCGGACCTGGGCGAGGGAGCACCCCCCGTCGACCCCATAAACTGCTGGCCGGCGGGCCGAATCCGACGTATTTAAGGAAACCCGTACCAGGAGCCCCTTTCGATGCAGAGCCCCGTCGCCGCGGCGCTACGCGCCGCTCTCGTCCTGCCGCTCCTTCTGCCCGCAGCCGCCCGCGCCGCCAATCGCTGCGACGGCATCGCGCCGGTCGGCGGCACCGCCCTGACCTCCTACACGGTCGTGAGCGGCCTGGGCAACCATCCGATTCTCGTGACCGCGGCCCCCGGGGATCTCGACCGCTACTTCATCGTCGAGCAGACCGGGTTCGTGCGAGTGCACCACATCGGCGACCCGCCGAACTTCTGGGGCCTGTTCCTGAACATCAACAGCAAGGTGCAGTCGGCCTACCAGGAGATGGGGCTTCTCGGGATGGCGTTCGATCCCGAGTACGCGACCAACGGGTTCTTCTACGTGAACTACACGGAGGGTGGGCTGTTCGGCCCGTGGTTCACGGTCGTGGCCCGCTACACCCGGTCGATGGTCGATCCCGATCTCGCCGACCCGGCGAGCGAAGTCAGGCTCCTGCGCTTCCAGCAGCCGCAGACCAACCACAACGGCGGGCAGGTCTTCTTCGGGCCGGACGGCTACCTGTACGTCGGCACGGGTGACGGCGGCGGCGCGGACGACGAGCACGGCGTCTGCGGCAACGGGCAGAACCTCGGCACGCTCCTGGGAAAGATGCTGCGGATCGACGTGCGCGATCTCGATCCGAACGCGACCCTGCCGGACTGCAGTCTGGTCAGCGGCGCCTATCGGGTGCCGTCGACCAATCCCTTCGCGACTCCCGGGAGCGCCGCGTGCGACGAGATCTGGGCGTATGGCCTGCGCAATCCGTGGCGATCGGCGTTCGACGCGCAGACCGGCGATCTGTACATCGCCGACGTCGGCCAGAACTGCTGGGAGGAGGTCAATGTCCTCTCCGGGGGAGGCCCCGCCGGGACCAACTTCGGGTGGCGCAGCATGGAAGGGAACCACTGCTTCTCGGGGGCCGATGACTTCAACTGCGATCCCGCCCCGGTCTTCTGCACCGGCGCCGCGGCGTGCAACGACCCGAGCCTGCGCCGCCCGGTGCTGGAGTTCGATCACAACACCGGCTGCTCGGTGACCGGCGGCGTGGTCTATCGCGGCTGCCAGATGCCGGCGCTCGGCGGGACCTATTTCTACGGCGACTACTGCGCCGGCTTCGTGCGCTCGTTCCGGTGGGTCGGCGGGGCGGTCACCGACCTCCAGGACCGCACCGCCGAACTCGACCCGGCCGGCAGCCTGCCGTCGCAGCTGGTGTCGTTCGGAACCGACGGACGTGGCGAGGTCTATCTCGTGGCGCGCTCCGGGCAGGTGCTGCGCATCGGTCCGCCGTTCACGGCGCTCGAGGTGTCGGGCGCGGGCGCGCCGCCGTTCACCATCGAGGCGGCCGCCTGGGTCTGGGAGGACCTGGTCGCCTCGACCGAGCGGGCGGTCGATCACTACCGGGTCTATCGCGGCACCCCGGGCGGGGCGTTCACCTGCCTGTTCGCCACCGCGAACCCGTACGCCGGCGGGGATCTCGCGCTGCCGCCGCCGGGCGGGCTGTATGCCTACGTGATCACCGGGGTCACTGCGATCGGGGAGGAGACCCGTCCGGGGATCCAGGGGACGGCGTTTCTCCCGGGCGGTTGTCCGTAGGCGCCGCGACCGGGCCCTCCTCCAGGATGAATCGCCCGCGCAGCGCCGGCGGGATCAGGGGACAGGCGGCCTTCGGCGCCGCGAACAGCCGCTTGCGCACGCGCGCCACCGCATCGTAGAGGGCGTCCGCCACGCCCGGCGGCACGATGCGGCCGGCGATCGCGACCACCCTCCAGAGCCCACCCAGCCGGTCGAGCGCGCGCAGGACCGCGCCGGACCGCACGAACAAGCGGTCGGGTACCTCCCCGGCGACGAGCACGATGCTGTCCGGGAGATCGCGCGCGGCGACCGCGCCGAGGCGCCGCGCGGCCTCGGCACCGGCGAGCGGCGCGAAGCGGAACCGCGCGCCGTCGCGATCCTCCGCGAGCAGGAAGCGCACCGCCCGGTGGCAGAGACCGCAGTCGCCGTCGTAGAACACCCGATCGGGCGCGGCGGCGCGCGCGCCGCCGAACCAGCCGGGGTCGATCGCGAACGGCAGCGCGATCAGGAACGCCGCGTCGACGCCCCCGCCGCCGCGCAGCAGGCCCACGAGGTGGGTCGCGGCGAGCGCGATGAAGACCGCGCCGCGCAACGGCGGCACGAAAGCCGCCGCCGCGGCGGCAAGTCCCGCCACGAGCGGCCACGCGGCGAGCAAGGTCGCTCCGAAGGTGTCGGGAAACCCGTGCGCCAGCGGCCCGCGGAAGGCCGCCGCCACCTGCGCCAGCGCAAGGACGAGGTAGACCGCCGCGGCGAAGCCGCGTCGTGGCCGCCATCCGCCGCCCGGATCGATCCGACCGATCGCGGCGAACGAGCCGTACGGCGCCGCCTTCTGACGCAGGTGAATCAGGAGCAGCCCGGCCGGCGCGAGGCCGCCGGCGCCCGCCGTGACCAGTCCCTCATGGCCGAGGAAGAGGCCCGCCCCGAACAGCACCGCGGCGGCGCCCCGATCGAGCGCGCCGATCGCGAGGAAGACTCCCGCGGCCACCGCGGCGAGCGCCACCGCGACCGCGCCCCGCGCGTCGGCCCCGGCCTGTGCGATCGCCGCGGCATGCAGGGCGATCCCGGCGAACCAGGCGGCGAGGGTGAGTCCGAAAAAGGCGCGAGCGAGGCTGTACTGGCCTCCGGTCCACGAGTCGTTCGCGGGGTCGGTCATCGGGGAAGGCGGCGCCGGCCGGGTCTCCGGCGGCGACGCGATGTCGGCATCGTAGCACGCGGTCCGGGCGCGCCGGGGGCGTGGTACCATCGCGCCCCCTCCGCACTCGCCTGGAGAGATAAATGACCCGTCTCATGCGCAAGTTCCTGTCGTTGGCGTCGGTTCTCATGGCGGCGTGGCTCGCCACACCCGCGGCGCGCGCGCAGGAAGGGTTCGACCTGCGCCTCTTCCGGCCGAGCGTCGGCGTCTGGTTCGGCGGCTCGCCCGACGTCGACTTCACGCCCGACCCCGATTCGCCGCCGGTCGAGGGGCAGTACGGGGCGCGCTCGATCGGCTTCGGCGCCAACTTCCCGCTCGGGCTGACCGGGGTGCACCTGGACAACGAGCATCTCCTGGCGCACCAGGTGCTCCTCGGGGTGACCTTCGCGACCACCGACCAGACCATCGACCCGCTGGCGCGCGCGCCGCGTCTCTACAACGGCGGGATCACGACGACCGCGCTGTTCGCCACCAAGGCGGGGAACCTCTACGCCGGCTCGCTCGGCGCCTCGTTCGCCGAGGACGAGGACACCATCGACGATCTCAAGACGCGCCTGTTCGCGCTCGGGCTCGGGACCTGGCGGAAGAGCCGCACCCTGGCGTTCGTCTATGGCGGCGCGGTGACCTACCTGTTCGGACGCGAGTCGGTCCTGCCGGCGTTCGGCGTCCTGTGGAATCCGAGCCCCAACTGGTTCATCTCGGGGGCGCTGCCGTTCTCGGTGCGGGTCTCGCAACACGTGAGCGAGAAGGTGCGCTTCAACTACCTCCTGTACGCCGCCGGGCAGCGGTACCGGTTCGCGAACGACGGCACCTTCCCGGGACAGGACGAGGTGGTCTTCCAGCGCATGCGCGAGACCCACCTCGGCGCCGAGATCGAATACCGGCCGTCGCACGACTGGGCCATCCTCGGGCAGGCGGGGATCGCCGGCGGGCGGCGCCTGTCGTTCGCCGACCAGGGAGAAGAGGACTTCTTCGATTCGAAGATCGACCCGGCGCCGTACGTCAAGGTCGGGGTGCGCTGCCTGTTCGGCAAGACGGTGCTCGAGGACCTCGGCGACCAGTTCATGGAGAAGTTCGGAGGCAAGCCGTGAAGGAAGGGCCCGGCGCGGCGACGCGCGGCCGGGCGCCCGGCGGCGGGGCGCCTGCCGGCGGAGCGCCGATCGACGGGCGCGGCGCGCGCAGCAACCGCGCCGGCCGCTTCGAGCGGACGCGGGTCGCGCCGCGCGACGAGCCCGACCCGGTCCTCGACGAGGAAGAGCCGGCGCCGCTCGCCACGACCGTCACCCCCGAGAAGACCCGCACCATCATCAGTACCAACGACTCGCCCGACGTGCCGTTCGACCAGTCGATCAACCCGTACCGCGGCTGCGAGCATGGCTGCGTCTACTGCTTCGCCCGGCCGACGCACTCGTACCTGGGACTCTCGCCCGGCCTCGACTTCGAGACGAAGCTGTTCTCGAAGCCGGACGCGGCGGCGCTCCTGCGCGAGGAGCTGCGCCGGCCGTCGTACAAGGTCTCCACTATCGCGCTCGGCGCCAACACCGATCCCTACCAGCCGATCGAGAGGCGCCTCGGGATCACCCGCTCGGTGCTCGAGGTCCTCGCGGAGCACCGGCACCCAACGGCGATCGTCACCAAGTCGGCGCTGGTGCTGCGCGATCTCGACATCCTCAAAGCGATGGCGGCCGACCGGCTGGTCGCGGTGATGATCTCGGTGACCACGCTCGACCGCTCCCTGGCGCGCCGCATGGAGCCGCGCGCCGCCACGCCGCCCCGCCGCATCGAAGCGATCCGGGCCCTGTCGGCGGCGGGGTTGCCGGTCGGCGTCCTGGCCTCGCCGATGATCCCCGGGCTGAACGACGCGGAGGTCGAGGCGATCCTCGCGGCGGCGGCGGAGGCCGGCGCCCGTTCGGCGGGATACGTGGTGCTGCGGCTGCCGCACGAGATCAAGGATCTGTTCCGCGAGTGGCTCGAGGCGTACGTGCCGTTGCGGGCGAAGCACGTGTTGTCGCTGGTGCGTGATCTCCGCGACGGGGCGCTGTACGACGCCACGTTCGGCAAGCGGATGAAAGGGGTCGGGCCGCAGGCCGATCTCCTGCGCCGGCGGTTCGAGGTGGCGCGCCGGCGGCTCGGGTTGCTGGCGCGGCCGGCGCCGCTCGATCACTCGCTCTTCCGCGTCCCGCCGCGCGCCGGCGATCAGGCGAGTCTCTTCTGACGATGCGATCGGCGGGGCTCGCGATCCTGATCGCGCTGTGCGTGTCGCCGATCTTCCTCGCGGGGCTCGGGCGCACCGGTCTCTCCGATCCCGACGAGGGGCGCAATGCCGAGGTCGGGCGCGAGATGCTGGCGCGCGGCGACTGGATCACGCCGCGGATCAACGACGCGGTCTATCTCGACAAGCCGCCGGTCTTCTTCTGGACGGTCGGCGCGTCGCTCGCCCTTCTCGGGGTGAACGAGACGGCGGCGCGGCTGCCGTCGGCGCTCTCGGCGCTCGCCGGAGTGGCGCTGGCGTTCTGGTTCGCGGAGCGGCACTTCAACCGCCGCACCGCGGTGATCGCGGCGGTTATCCTCGCCCTGTCGCCGCTGTACCTCGTCTTCGCGCGGCTGGTCATCTTCGACATGATGCTGCTCGTCTGCACGACGACCGCGGTGCTGGCGGCGTACGAGGCGGTCGAGTCGGATCGGCCGGCGCGCGGCGCCGCGGCGCTCTTCTTCGCCGCCTGCGGAGTCGGCACGATCACCAAGGGACCGGTGGCGCTGGCGGTGCCGCTCCTGGTCGTCGTCGCCTGGGCGCTTCTCACCCGGCGGCCGCGCCGGCTGGGGCGGCTGCACTGGGGGACCGGGGCGATCCTCTATCTCGTCATCGTGGCGCCCTGGGCGCTCGCCGTCGAGCGGCTGCATCCGGGGTTCCTGAACTACGCGCTCCTGGGCGAGAACATCAAGAGGATGACCGCGGACCCGTTCGACACCGCGCGGCCGTTCCACTTCTACGCCAAGGTGCTCCTGCCGGGGCTCTTCCCCTGGATGGTGCTCCTCCTGGCGCAGGGGATCGCGAGCCTCGGCCGGCGGCTGAAGCGCGGCGCCACGCCGGCGACCGCAGCGGGCGCGGCGACCGCCACCGCCGCGCGGGCGACCCGCTTCCTCGCGCTCTGGCTCGGCGTCCTGGTGGTCTTCTTCTCGTCGATCACCTCGAAGCGGCCGTCGTACGTCCTGCCGTGCGCCATCCCGGTCGCGATTCTCGCCGCGCAGCTCATCGATCGCGCCTCGGCGCGTCGCGCGGACGGGACGCCGGAGGAGGGCGACGCCCTCGCCGACCGGATCGCGGGCGCGTATGCCGCGGCGCTCCTGTGCGCGCTCGCGGGAGTCGGCGTCCTGATCGCGCACCGGCGCTTCGGGTCGCTTCGGATGACCGAGGCGCGGCGCGCCGAGCTCCTGCCCTACCTGCCGCACTTCCTGCTCGCCGGCGCCGGGCTTCTCCTGGCGGCGGCGCTGCTGGTCGCCTTGCGCCGCACCGCGCGGCCCGGCTGGTTCGTCGCCGCCGCGGCGCTGCCGTTCCTGGCGTTCGTGCCGCTGGCGCGCGCCGGCGCGCGCCAGATCGAGTCGCTGCGCTCGTCGCGCGGCGCCGCGCTCTTCCTCATGGAGCGCCTCCGGCCCGACGACGTGGTCGTGATCAACGAGGAGTACCGGCCGGGGATGAACTTCTACCTCGAGCGGCCGATCTACCAGGTGACCCGCGCCGGCCGCATCTTCACCAGCAACTACATCGAGGCCAACCTCGCGACGATGCGGCAGGACCCGGAGTTCCGCCTGCTGAGCGCCGACGGGTTGCGCGAGCGCCTGCGCGATCGGTCGCGCACCACCTGGGTGATGACGCCGCGCAAGGAGTACGACGACCTCGAGCGCCTGGCCGGCGTGCCGCTCCTCCGGCAGTACGAGGACGCCGGCGTCGGCCTGTTCACCGCGGCGCCCGCCGGAGGCGAC
This sequence comes from Dongiaceae bacterium, assembly GCA_035511355.1. Classification (GTDB taxonomy): domain Bacteria; phylum Acidobacteriota; class Polarisedimenticolia; order Gp22-AA2; family Gp22-AA2; genus DATKFL01. The sequence continues at coordinate 7,287 of DATKFL010000412.1, read as the reverse complement.
TGATCGATGTGCGGCATCGTCGGGGTCGCCGATCTGCGCGGCGGACACCCGCCCGACCCGGGGTTGCTCGCGTCGATGACCGACACGCTGGCGCATCGCGGTCCGGACGGCGCCTGCGTCGTCGAGCTGGGCGAGGCCGCGGGGCCGCGCCTGGCGTTCGGCTTCCGCCGCCTGAGCATCATCGACCTCGGCGCGGGCGCGCGCTCCTACGCCGACGAGTCGGGCCGCATCCGCGCCATCTGCAACGGCGAGATCTACAACTGGCCCGAGCTCGAGGCTGGCCTCGTGCGCCGCGGGCATCGGTTCGACACCCGCTGCGACACCGAGGTGATCCCGCATCTCTACGAAGAGGAGGGGCTCGGCTTCGTGCGGCGCCTGAACGGCATGTTCGCCTTCGCGATCTTCGACGCGCGCGCCCGCCGGCTGGTGCTGGGGCGCGATCGCGCCGGCGAGAAGCCGGTCTACTGGACCGAGGCCGGCGGCGAGCTCTTGTTCGCGTCGGAGATCAAAGCCCTCCTCGCGCACCCCCGGGTGACCCGCGAGGTCGACGAGCAGGCGATCACCCGGTACCTGCTGTACGGCTACTTCCCGGCGCCGCACACGCCGTTCCGCGGCATCCGCAAGCTGCCGGCGGGGCACCTGCTGATCGCCGAGGCGGGGGAGGTGCGGATCGAGCCGTACTGGGACCTGCGCGCCGAGGTCACCCGCGCCGCCGACGGCCGCGAGCCGGACGAGAGCACCGCCACCGCCGAGGTGCGGCGGCTGGTGCGCGAGGCGGTGATGCTCCGGCTCCGGGCCGACGTGCCGGTCGGGGTGCTGTTCAGCGGCGGCGTCGACTCGTCGGTGATCGCGGCGACCGCCGTTGACCTCCAGGGGCCCGGCGTCCCGACTTTCTCGCTCGCGATGTTCGACCCCGATTTCAACGAGGGGGAATACGCGCGCCGCGCCGCCGCGCATCTCGGCACCGATCACCACGAATGCCCCGCGAGCGAAAGCGACCTCGTCGGCGCGCTGTTCGACGTGGCGCGCCGGCTCGACGAGCCGCTGGCCGACGCCTCGGTGCTGCCGACCTACCTCCTGTCGCGCTTCACCCGCGGGCACGTGAAGGTGGCGCTCGGCGGGGAGGGAGGCGACGAGCTGTTCGGCGGCTACCCGACCTATCTCGGCGATCGCCTGGCGCGCCTCTACCGGCGCCTCCCGGGTTTCGTGCGCGCCGGCGTGCGGCGCGCGGTCGAGGCGGCGCCGCCGTCGTTCGGCAACGTCAGCCTCGAGTTCCTCCTCAAGAAGTTCGTGGCGCTCGCCGACCTGCCGGACGACCTGCGGCACCCGATCTGGTTCGGCGCCTTCCCGCCCGATCGGCAGACGACGCTCCTGTCCGACGCCGCGCTCGCGGCGCTGGCGCGCAGCGGCGGGCACGACCCGCTGGCCGAGGCGCGCGCGGTGCGCCGCGGCGGCCAGTTCCGGCATCCGCTCGACGCGCTCCTCCTGACCGATTTCCTGATGTACCTGCAGGACGATCTGTTGACCAAGGTCGACCGCGCCTCGATGGCCGCGTCGCTCGAGGTGCGCGCGCCGTTCCTGCACCACCCGCTGGTCGAGTACGTCATGCGCCTGCCGGCGCGCTACAAGGTGCGCGGCGCGACCACCAAATATCTTCTGAAACGCGCCTTCGCCGCGCGCCTGACCCCGGAGATCATCGGGCGGCGCAAGCGCGGCTTCAACATCCCGATGGCGCGGCTCCTGGTCGGACCGCTCGACGGCCTGCTGCACCGCGCCTTCGACCCCGATCGGCTGGCGCGTGGCGGCCTCCTGCGGCCGGAGGCGGTGATCGCGCTCTGGCGCGAGCACGCCACGCGGAGGCGCGACAACGGCAGGCTGCTCTGGAACCTCCTGATGCTGCAGTTGTGGCACGCGCGGCATTTCGAGCCGGGCGAGGACCTCCTCGCGGGTCCCTGACCCGGCCACTATGCTAGATTCCTCGTCCATGCCGACGCGTTCGTCCGCCGCCCGCCTCGCCGCCTGCGCGGCGGTCATTCTTGTCGCCTTCGCGGCCGCCATCGGCCCGGCCACCGCGGCGCCCCTGGCCTGGACCCTCCGCACCATCGACAACGACGCCGGCGTGCGGCTGGTCATCGAGTTCTCGCGCAAGCCGTTCTACGAGGTGCGCGGCGACGCGCGCCGGATCTACATCTCGATGCGCGAGGGCGACGTGCAGCCAGCCTTCAAGAAGAAGGACTACGACGGGCCGCTGCTCGAGCGGATCAAGTTCGTCGAGGGGATGCGCACCGCGGAGATCGTCCTGTACACCGGCCCGGAGTTCGGCACCTTCTCGACCTTCGAGATGGGGGAGCCGTTCCGGCTGGTCGTCGATCTGCGCCGCCGGGCGGCCCTCCCCCCGGCGACCCGTCTCGACACGCCGGGCACGCCCCCGGCGGGAGGCGCGGTCGCGCCGGGCGCCCATCCGGGCTCGATCCCGCCCGCCGGCGCGGCCGGTGAGGCGCCGGTTCCCGCGCCGCCGCCCGCGGGCGCCGCACCGACCCCGCCCGCCGCTTCTGGCGGCGTGGCGCCGCCGATCCCGGACGCTGCGGCCTTCACGATCGTCATCGACGCCGGCCACGGCGGCGAGGAAGAGGGGGCGCGCGGCCCGACCGGCCTGCTCGAGAAGGACGTGACCCTCGACATCGCGAAGCGCCTGCGCGATCGGCTGAAGGGGGAGAACGGCGTCGAGGTCCTGATGACCCGCGACGACGATCGGCGGGTGCCGCTCGACGATCGCACCGCGCTCGCGAACCACGCGCGCGCCGATCTGTTCGTCAGCATCCACGCCAACTCGTCGCGGCGCGACAACGCCATGGGCTCGGAGACCTATTTCCTGTCCTACCAGGCGACCGACGACGAGACCCGCGCGGTCGCCGCGCTCGAGAACAACCGCGGCCAGCTCGACTCGGGCGTCCCGGGAACGACCGGGCTCGACCTCGTGCTGTGGGACCTGGCGCAGTCGGCGTTCCTCAAGGAGTCGAGCGACCTCGCCGAGACGATCCAGGATCGGCTGAACGACACGCTCGGGGTCCGCAATCGCGGCATCAAGCAGGCGCCCTTCCGCGTGCTGATGGGGGCGACGATGCCGGCGGTCCTGGTCGAGGTCGCGTTCATCAGCAGCGCCGAAGAGGAGAAGCGTCTCCGGGACGCCGCCTTCAAGGATCGGATCGCCGACGCGATCGCGGCCAGCATCCGGAACTTCCGCAAGCGGGTCGCCCGGTGAGCCGGATCCGCTGCGCGGGCGTCGCCGCGCCCGCGGTCGTCGGACTGGCGCTTTTCGCGATCGCGCTCTTCGCCCTCGCCTGCGGCGGTTCGAAACAGCCTGCGTCAGACGCCGCGGGCGGCTCAGAGGCGGCCGGTGGCACGACCACCGCAGCGGCGGCCGGCGGGACTCCTCCCGACGCCGCCCCGGCCGGCGGCGGTCCGGCCGGCGCCGGCGCACCGACGGCGGGCGCTGCGGGTGCGGGCGCGACGGCCGACGGCGCCAAGGCTCCCGGAGCGGCGGCGCAGGAGGGCGCGGTCCCGCCCGCGGACGGCAAGGGGCCGGCGTCGGCGCCGACCGAGCCGAACCATCGCGAGGTGGTGCTCTTCTTCGAGCGCAGCGCCGACGACAGCCTCGGCCCGGAGCGGCGCCGCATCCTCCTGACCCCCTCGGTCGCCGATCAGGCGCGCCAGATCGTCGGCGAGCTGATCGCCGGCCCCGAGGCGAAGGGGCTCCTGCCGACGGTGCCGCGGCAGACGACGGTGCTCGGCGTCTATCTCGACAAGTCGGGTACCGCCTACCTCGACCTGAGCGACGAGTTCGTGTCGATGCACCCGGGAGGAAGCAGCGACGAGATGGCGACCGTCTTCTCGATCGTCGATTCGCTGACCTACAACCTCCCCGAAATCCGCCGCGTCCGTTTCCTGGTCGGCGGCGAGGAGCGCGACACGCTGCATAGCCACCTCGACCTGCGGCGCGCCTGGCTCAAGGACATGTCGATCGTCCGCATGGAAGATGGCGGATGACCCGCGCCGCGCCAGGGAATCGGCCATGAGCGCCGGCCCGCGCGGTCCGATCGGCGTGTTCGACTCCGGCATCGGCGGGCTGACCGTCTACCGGGCGCTGCGCCGCGTCCTGCCGGCGGCCGAGCGGCTGATCTACCTCGGCGACACGGCGCGCGTGCCTTACGGCACCCGCTCCGACGCCACCGTCGTGCGCTACGCGCTCGAGGGCGGGCGGTTCCTCGCGCGGCACGGCGCCAAGGCGATCGTTGTCGCCTGCAACACCATGTCGGCGGTGGCGCTCGAGGCGCTCGCCGCCGATGCCGGCCGCCCGGTGATCGGCGTGATCGAGCCGGGAGCCGCGGCCGCCTGCGCCGCGACCCGCGGCGGCGCGGTCGGGGTAATCGGTACCGCCGCGACCGTGAAGAGCGGCGCCTACCCGCGGGCGATCGAACGGCTGCGGCCGGGGACGAAGGTGGTGGCGCGCGCCTGCCCGATGTTCGTGCCGCTCGCCGAGGAAGGCTGGGTCGACAACGAGGTGGCGCGCGCCACGGCGCGTCTCTACCTCGGCGACCTCGGTGGCGCGGGGCTCGACGTGATGGTGCTGGGGTGCACCCACTACCCGCTCCTCGCGGGAGTGATCGGCGAGACGCTCGGGCCCGGCGTGCGGCTGGTCGATTCGGCGGAGGCGACCGCCGCGGCGCTCTCGGCGCGGCTCGCCGCCGAGGGGTTGTTCGCGCCCGGCGCTCCGGCGGCGCCCGCGGCGGCTCAGCCGCACGCGGCGAGCGGCGACCCGGCGGCCGGCGGCAACCCCGCGGCAGGCGGCGACCCCGGGGCGGAAGATCATTTCTACGTGACCGACTCGTCGGAGCGGTTCCACGAAGTCGGCTCGCGTTTTCTCGGCCGGCGGCTCGGCAGGCTCGAGCAGGTCGACCTTTCGGAGTGAGCATGGAGCGGCTCGACGGACGACACGAACGCGATCTCCGCCCGGTCTCGATCACGACCGGGGTGAACATTCACGCCGAAGGATCGGCGCTCATCAAGGTGGGGCAGACGCACGTCCTGTGCCTCGCGAGCGTCGAGGACCGGGTGCCGTCGTTCCTGCGCGACACCAACCAGGGCTGGATCACCGCGGAGTACGGCATGCTGCCGCGCGCCACCAACGAGCGCACCGCGCGCGAGGCGACCCGCGGCCGCCCGTCGGGACGCACGCAGGAGATCCAGCGGCTCATCGGCCGATCGCTGCGGGCGGTGGTCGACATGACCGCGCTCGGGACGCGCACCGTCTGGATCGACTGCGACGTGATCCAGGCCGACGGCGGCACCCGCTGCGCCGCGATCACCGGCGCCTTCGTCGCGATGACCCACGCGCTCTCCGGGCTCCGGACGAAGGGGCTCCTGAACGGGTCGCCGCTGCGGGGCCTGGTGGCGGCGACCTCGGTCGGGGTGGTCGGCAGCCTGCCCTGCCTCGATCTCAACTACGCCGAGGACTCGCAGGCCGACGTCGACATGAACGTGGTGCGCACCGACGCCGGGCGCTACGTCGAGATCCAGGGAACCGCGGAGCGCCACCCGTTCGAGCGGGCGCGCATGCTGGAGCTGCTCGATCTCGCCGATCACGGCACCGATCGGCTGTTCGAGCACCAGCGCGGAGTGCTGTCCGATCTCCTGCCGGCGCTTCTGCCGCGCAAGTGACCGCCGCCGCGGCCGCCGGGGCGATCCTGGTGGCTTCGTTCAATCCCGGCAAGGCGCGCGAGCTGCAGGCGCTGGTCGCGGCGGCCGGGTACACCGTCGTGACGCTTGGCGACGCCGGCATCGACGCGCCGTACGAGGAGACCGGGACGACCTACGAGGAGAACGGCGCCGGCAAGGCGCGGCACTACGCAGCGCTCTCGGGACGGGTGACCATCGCCGATGACTCCGGGATCGAGGTCGACGCGCTCGGCGGCGCGCCCGGGGTGTTGTCGGCGCGCTACGGCGGCGCGGGGCTCGACGACGCGGGGCGGAACCGGTTGCTGCTCCATGATCTCGACGGGGTCCCGGACGAGAGGCGCGGCGCGCGCTACGTGGCGGTGGCGGTGATCGCCCGGCCGGACGGCGCGCTGCGCTCCTTCCGTGGCGAGTGCGTCGGCCGGATCGCGACCGCCCCGGTCGGCGACGGCGGCTTCGGGTACGACCCGCTGTTCTTCTATCCGCCGTTCAGCGCGACGTTCGGATCGACCCCGGCGGATCGCAAGCACGAGGTGTCGCATCGCGGACGCGCCTTCCGGGCGCTGGCCGGCTGGCTCGCCTCGGACGAAGGGCGACGGTTCATGGAGACGCGCTCATGACGCACGGCGGATCCTCGATGGTGGCGTCGCTCCGGCGGGTCCTGCTCGCGGAGCCCGACACCGCGGGCTGGGGCGACCCGGAGCGGATCGCCGCGGCCCCGGCGCTCGGCTACCCGCGCCCCGCCGACCCGGCGCGGGCGCGCGCCGAGCACGCGGCGCTGGCGGCCGCGCTGGTCGCGGCCGAGGTCGAGATCCTCGCCCTGCCGCCGGCACGCGAGTTCTCGCTCGACGCGGTCTTCACCCACGACGCGTCGTTCATGACCGATGCCGGCGCCATTCTCCTGTCGATGGGAAAGCCCGAGCGCGCCGCCGAGCCGGCGCGGCACGGGGCGTTCTACGAGCGGATCGGCGTGCCGATTCTCGGGCGGATCGATCCGCCCGGGACGGTCGAGGGAGGGGACCTGGTCTGGCTCGACGCCGCGACCATCCTCGCCGGCCGCGGCTACCGCACCAACGCCGTGGGTATCGAGCAGCTGCGTGCTCTCGTGGCGCCGGCGGGCGTCGAAGTCGTGGCCGCCCCGCTCCCGCATGGACAGGGGCCGGAGTGCTGCCTCCACCTGATGTCGCTCCTGAGCCTGCTCGACGAGACCACCGCGCTCGTGGACGTCGCCTGGCTGTCGGTTCCGACCCTGGAGCTCTTGCGCGATCGCGGCTACGCGCTCATCCCGATCGAGCCGGCCGAGCGCGACCAGCTGGCGGGGAACGTCCTGTCGCTCGGGAGACGACGCCTGCTCGCGATGGAGGGCAGCCCCGAGACCCGTCGCCGGATGGAGGCAGCCGGGTTCGAGGTGCGGCTCTTTCCCGGGCGGGAGCTGGGGATGAACGGTGGCGGCGGACCGACCTGCCTGACCCGGCCGATCCTCAGGGGCGAATCGTGAAGGTGCTGTCGGCCGAGGCGCGGGTGTTGGCGACCTTGTCGAGGATGGTCACGGTC